>CAZDFM010000139.1:0-6741 GCA_964504465.1 uncultured Pseudobdellovibrionaceae bacterium
GGTGCAGACATGAGTCCCGTACTTCGACAAAGCTAAGCGTTGAAGTCGTATCAATCTTATCCATGCAGCCTATTACATCTTCTGGACTAATCTTTCCGGTCTTAATCGTAATGTGTTTTCTTTCACCAAGCGAGTCTCGAGCATTTAATATGAGGTTCCATAAAACTTGTTCAAGTTGATTAGGGTCGACATGGATGCCTCCCGCATTCGGATCTAGTTCCAGTTTCAGGTGAATCTCGCTTCCGAGTAAGCGTGAAACGAATGGGGCCAATTGAGAAATCATCAAGTTGACGTTCACGTTTGTGGGAAACAACGCCTGCTTCCGACAAAATCCCAAGATTTGCCGAGTCATCTGCGAACATTTCTCGACGATCAAAGTCATATCGTTTGAGAGTTTTGAAAATTCTGGTTTTCCCTGAGATTGCTCTTCGAATTGGTCCAGCAATAAGCGAAGAATCCCGAGTTGGTTATTAAAATCGTGGGCGATCCCGCCTGCGAGTTGCCCGATTGCTTCGATTTTTCTGGACTGTCGGAGTTGTTCTTCAAGTTTTTGACGTTCATGCGAATATAAAATTGTACGGCTCAACAGCATGGGGTTGAGTTCATCTTTCATTAAGTAGTCCGAGGCACCTTGTTTTAAGGCTGACAGAGCTGACTCTTGGTCCTTTAAACCAGTGAGAATAATAATATTGCTCGAAGGAATTTGCTTTTGAAGCTCCATTAAACCTTCGAACCCAGCCGCGTCTGGAAGTGAAAGATCCAGTAATACTACATGTGCAGGACATTCTTTTAGAGCTTGAATTCCATCTGCCATTCGAACCGAATGACTCACGTCAAAAGAACGTTTAATGCTTTTGTCTTTAAGTATCTGTTTGATGAGATATACATCATCTTGATCGTCATCAATTATATGGACACGCAAGGTTTCGGAAACCATGATTTTTATTCCTTATTTGACGGAAGATCTACAATCTCTAACCAGTAGCGACCAATTGTTTTCATTACTTCCACAAAATTATCGAAGGTAACGGGTTTTCGAATATAAGAGTTTGATCCAAGAGAGTAGGACTCAACAATGTCTTCTTCAGATTTTGAAGTTGTCAGAATCACGATGGGTGTGGACTTCAGTTGCTCGTCACTTTTAATCTGCGAGAGTGCCTCACGGCCGTCTATTTTAGGCATGTTTAAATCCAGAAGGATCAGCCCGGGCATAGGAAATTTACTTCGGTCACCATAGGCGCCTTTTCCACGCAGATAGTGCAAGAGTTCCTCACCATTTTTTACACGAATGAGCTGGTTGAGAACCCTGGCTTCTTTCAGAGCTTCCGAAGCTAGAAAAAAATCATCATCATCATCTTCTGCCATGAGCAGAATCACTTTTTTGGTCGTTGCGTTCACTTAAGCCATCCTGTTCAAAGCTACTGGTAGATCAAATTTAAACTCACTGCCTTCGCCGGGAGCACTGTGAGCTCTAAGCTTTCCGCCATGTTTTGCTACGATTTTATTGCACAGAGCGAGACCAATACCCGTGCCTGCATACTCGCTTCTCGAATGAAGTCTCTGAAAAGGAACCATAATGCGGTCGGCATATTTTTGCTGAAAGCCAATGCCGTTATCTCGAACGAAGAATTCAACGAATCCCGGAACCTCACTGCTTTGGGCAGTAACTTCTACTATTGGCGCAACTTCTGGTTTTGAAAACTTGAGAGCATTGTGTACTAAATTCTGAAAAAGCTGCTGCATCTGAATGGGGTCTCCAGAAACAGAAGGTAGAGTCTTTACTTTGAGTTTTGCCCCTTTTTCTTTCGCGACCAAATCAAGATCAGACCACACATCCTCAAGGATTTTATTAATATCAATTTCTTCTTGAGGTGTACTACCTTTTGATATTCTTGCATAAGAGAGTAGGTCATCGATGAGCACTCGCATTCGAGAAGCCGACTCGAGCATGCGAGTTAAATAAAAACTGGTTTCCTCATCAAGTTTGCCTTTGGTGCTCGCTTCAATTCGGCTCCCAAAAGCTAAAATTTTTCTGAGTGGCTCCTGCAAGTCGTGCGAGACGACATAGGCATACTGTTCAAGGTCCTTGTTGCTCAGTTCTAAACTTTGAATGTTTTGAGTCAGTGACAGCTGCATCTTCTCGATGGAATGGGAGAGCATCGCCATTTCACTCGTGTCAGCTTGAGAAGTGCCAATTTTGTGAATTAGGTCCCCCGAAGCAATCTGTTCCGCGTCTGAAGCAAGCTTTCGAATCGGTTTCAAGATGCTATTACCAATAAATTGAACAATGAAGCCAGAGAGCAGCAAGGAAACCACCCACGTAACCAGAATGAGCTTTGGAGCTCCATAGAAGAGCTTATCGAATACGGCTTGTTTATGAGCTACTGAACGTCTCACCGAGATCTGCAGCGCCGCAATTGCTTCTATCTCGTAAATATTATCGAACTTTACCTGACGATCGATCTCGGCTGTGGACAATTTTTCTTCAATCAAACGCTTAGTTAAAATTGTATTTATTCGGTATTGGTTAATTACGACTTTGATTTTGCCGAGTGCTTTAATTTCTTCTGCGGTGACCGACGGCAGAGCCGAAAACTGATCAAGACCTTTAAGCGCATTGTTGAAGTCTTCTAGAGTCTTTTCGTAAAGAGTTAAGTCTTTCCGTAGTACCAAATTTTTAAAGTTATGAATTCCGTGCCCATAGCCGAGGTAAAACTGCACTTCGTTTAAGAGTTTTTGTTTTACATAGAATTCGGCATCTATTTTTTGCCACTCTTTGGCATTTTCAATAAGGCTCCAATAACTGAGAAAGCCTCCGATTAAAAATAAAACGGTAGTACAAATGGCCATCGCAAAAAGCTTTTGTCGCAGCGATAGTGATTGAGAGATTTTTGGAAAAGCGAAACCCATTGTACCTAAAAAATAAAAGATGTTTGTGTGTCTTCTAAATTTAGCTGTGGAATGGGAAAATGAGAAGTCCAAAAAGCCATGAATTGTTTTTATTGACGAATGTAGAACCTGCGTCGCTAGTGAGACTTACGGCCAAGCCCTATCAAGAAAATCTCTTTACTTATGCTGCGGGTGCTATGAGGCTTCACTGCATAAAATTGTTTGAAGTTACTGAGTATCTGAGATTTTAAATTTTTGAATTCGTCAGAATGAAACAGCTTGCACACGAAATGCCCGCCAGGCTTGAGGTTCAGGGTGGCGATCTGCAGTGCCATCTCGCATAACTCCATTGATTTCATCTGATCGTTAAATTTAATTCCCGATGTGTTAGGAGCCATATCCGACAAAACGACATCGAACGGCTCAAGACTTAAACCGTGGTTTGTTAAGAGGTCATTAAGAGGCTGTGCTAACAAATCCGCCTGAAAGAAAGTCACACCAGAAAGTTTGATCGTGATTTCTTTGAGATCGATTCCAATAACTTCACCGCCGGGCATTACCAATCGATGTGCGTATTGGGACCATGATCCAGGTGCAGCGCCGAGATCTAGTACACGTTGACCCTTTTTAAAGATCGAATGTTTTTTTTGAATTTCTTCGAGTTTGAAAGCCGAACGGGCCGCAAAGTTTTCTTTTTTAGCTTTTTTTGCAAAATAGTCAGCTAGATATGGATTCGTATTTTTTTTGGCCATGAGTAAAGCTCTTCCGCTTGTGTTGGAGCGCCAAGCTTACCGCAGTTTAGATTTACATGCCACTGACAGTGCTGACCCAGGCGCCTAATACAAAAGCCCCAGAAGCTCCTGCGAGAAGCAGCAAATACATGATTTTAGTTTGCCAGGTTAGCATTCAACTTCCTCTAGCTTCTGGTCCATTAGTTACGCAGCTTCCACTCTAAGAAGGCAACAAAAAGGCCAAGATCGCGCTCGTAAAATCAAAGGTTTAGGTGACAATTTTGGGAGGAAGAATGAATTTTTTTCAGTTGGTGGCTAACGAGCAGACAGCCAATGTGTACTACACAAAGCACGTTCCAAGGCATGTTTAGTGCTTTTAGAGAGCTATGTATTTTGTCTTTTAAGGACCGATTGAATTGAAGCAAATCTCTACGGCTTTTATTGCCACTATCTTAACTCTTTTTACGCTTCCAGCTGAAGCAGAGATAAGTCTTGCTCTCGAACAAGTTTATATCCGCACTGTAACGCTTGAGAGAATGAGTTCGGAAGGAAGCTCTGACACGAATGATTTCGAACTTACGAGTGAGACATTTGAGTCTTGGAGTCAGTACTCCGTCAGTTCAAAACAGGTCCCACAGAAGCTGATGAGTCGGCCAGAACAATCCGTGGAGTCTGAGGCGCTCTTAGCGCCCACTGAAATTTGGCAGATAGAATTTGCTGAAGGCCTTCCGCAAGTGCGAGGGGTTCGCGGCGCAAACGGGGAGTTGGTTTCCCCTCTCGTTTATCTCAACGAACTCCGTCAGGAGCGGACCGGAGCAGTTGTAACAGAATTCTTTGATTTTGTTTCCACAGAACTCCCAGAGATGAATCTCAAAAACGAATCTCCACAGGTGAGCTTAGAGAGCGACGGTATTGAATGCAGATTTGCGACGGGGTCGGAGAATTTAGTTTGTATTCAGCGATTTTTATCTAAGGTGACTCTAAGTTCACATCGGTATGAATATTTTAGGGACTTAGGAATTGAGCCCTTACTGATTCTCCGGAAAAAATCTCTGAAAATTTAACTGACCAGGTGCGGCCGCGGCGAAAAGCGTCGACCGCCGTTTTGGGGCAAATGAGCTAGAGTTTATGCGCACTTGAGCTGGCATAGGCTTTGATAATAGAGGCGGTAGGCTTGTGATACTGGCTTCAAACGCCAGGCAGGGGTGCAATCGTCACAGGCGCACTTGAGGAGTTTTGGGTGAAGTTTTTAACAGCTATTTCAATTTCAGCGATGCTTATCTTTTCGAGCCTGGCGATGGCCGCCCCTGAGCCCGTAAAAATCTATTCTTTTCAAGAATGGAAGCGCTCTCAAGTTGTTGAAGCAAAGAACCAGGTTGCCCGATTGTCGAACCGTTTGACCCTCCTTCGGAAAGGTATCCTTAAAGACGACGAACTCACTCAAGCTGATCAGGCTTTAAAAGCTGAGCTCGCCCGAGAGCGGATGGCGTCTATGAAAAGTAAAGACGTCGTTCAAAAAACTGAACTTCAGTTAAAGGCGGCCCTGGAAAACCTTCAGTTTACGACTGAGCTTACGCTTCAGGATTATTTTGCCGTATATTTAAGCAGATACAAAGATCAGCCCGAGGCTATCGGCGCCGCAGCCGCCAAGCTCTCAAAAGAAGAAATCCTGGAGCTCCTTAAGGTCATGATGAAGAGCTCACCTGGTGAAATTCAACAATCCCTCGATAATGCATCGCAACCGCGAGCTTCGAACATGGACAATCGGTCAGCTCGAGCCCTGTAGGCTCGCAATCTCTTAAAATCACATAAGTTTTTCTCATTTAACAAAAATTTTCGGTCTGTAGCTTGACTGTAGTTCAAGGGCGTCCATATTGACGTCGTTGACTACATTTAAACATGGAAATCCATTTAAGATCCTTAAGGAGGAAACTATGGCTAAGGGTGAACTAAAAGTTCGACCTCTGCATGACAGAATTCTTGTGCGACGTATGCCCGAGGAAGAAAAAACTGCGGGCGGAATCATTATTCCAGATTCAGCAAAAGAAAAACCTCAACGCGGCGAAGTTGTTGCGACTGGCAAAGGCCGTTTCACTGAAGACGGAAAAACTTTACCTCTTGAAGTTAAAAATGGAGATAAAGTTCTTTTCAGCAAATATGCAGGCACTGAGCTTAAGCTTGATGGCGCCGAGTATTTGATGATGAGAGAAGAAGACGTTCTCGGCGTTTTCAATTAATTAGGCTAACTAAATTATTTTATAATTGGAGAATTAAAAAATGAGTAAAGAACTTCGTTTTTCTGAAGATGCCCGAGGCGCAATCCTTCGCGGTGTTAACGTATTGGCAAATGCCGTAAAAGTAACTCTTGGTCCAAAAGGCCGTAACGTAGTTATCGAAAAATCTTTTGGCGCACCTTTAATCACTAAAGATGGCGTAACTGTTGCCAAAGAAATCGAACTTGAAAACAAGTTTGAAAATATGGGCGCTCAAATGGTGAAAGATGTCGCGAGCAAAACTAACGACGACGCCGGTGATGGAACGACTACCGCAACTGTACTCGCTCAAGCGATTTACCGTGAAGGTGCAAAGATTGTTTCTGCTGGACACAACCCAACTGCGATCAAACGCGGTATCGATAAAGCAGTAGATGCTATTCGTGCTGAGCTTAAAAAAATGGCTAAACCCATTAAAGGCCAAAACGAAATCACTCAAGTTGGTGCTATCTCTGCAAACAACGATAAAGAGATCGGCGAAATGCTTGCTCAAGCCATGGAAAAAGTTGGCAAAGAAGGCGTTATCACAATCGAAGAGAGCAAAACTGCTCAAACCGAACTTGATGTTGTTGAAGGTATGCAATTTGACCGTGGTTACCTTTCTCCTTACTTCGTAACTAACGCTGAAAGAATGGAAGCTGTTCTTGAAAACGCTTTCATCTTAATCTTCGACAAAAAGATCTCTGCAATGAAAGACATGCTTGGCGTGCTTGAAGGCGTAGCTAAGTCTGGTCGTCCTCTTCTTATCATCTCTGAAGATGTTGAAGGTGAAGCACTTGCAACTCTAGTTGTGAACAAGCTTCGTGGAACT
The DNA here is from genome assembly GCA_964504465.1 of uncultured Pseudobdellovibrionaceae bacterium. Taxonomy (GTDB): domain Bacteria; phylum Bdellovibrionota; class Bdellovibrionia; order Bdellovibrionales; family UBA1609; genus CAZDFM01. The sequence continues at coordinate 6,705 of CAZDFM010000139.1, forward strand.
CTTCAAGTTGCGGCTGTTAAAGCTCCTGGTTTTGGTG
>CAZDFM010000140.1:0-3762 GCA_964504465.1 uncultured Pseudobdellovibrionaceae bacterium
TCTTGTTTAAGCTTCTGGCTGATTAAAGTTAAATCTGGAGTCAACATTTCACCTTTTACGATGAGCTTTTCGCCTTGAAGGCTTAGGCTCATTTTTTCGAAAGCTTCAACCGGCACTCCGCCTGACCCAAGTCGGCTCATGATACGGCCCCAGTTAGGGTCACAACCATGAACCGCAGTTTTAATAAGTGGGCTCACTGTTAAATTGCGAGCCCACTCAGCCGCAAGCTCCCCAGAAGGAGCACCTTTAAGTTGCACTTCGATAAGTTTGGTCGCGCCCTCGCCGTCTTTGACAATACTTTTTGCCAAAACTTGGGCGACATCTGTCAGCGCTTTCAAAAACTTTTTGTAGTCCTCTTCGCCTTCGAGCCCAACTTCGGATTGACCATTCGCCATCAAGAAAACCGAGTCACAAGGCGAAGGCTCTCCGTCAACACTGATCATGTTAAAGGTTGGCTTTGTTGCCAAAGTCAGCATTTCTTGTGCGAGCTCTTTCGTGAGCTTCACGTCTGTTAAAAGGTAACCAAGCATAGTCGCCATATTCGGGTGAATCATGCCCGAACCTTTAGCGACGCCCGTAATCCTGACAGCGCCGTTTTTAAGTTTCACGGAATGAGTCACAGTCTTAGGCACTAGGTCAGTTGTCATAATTGCTGTCGCAAAATTTTCGGCGGTGTTGGTTTGTGCATCAACAAGAGCTGGCACAACCGAAACAATTTTTTCGACATCTAATTTTTGACCAATAACTCCAGTCGAAGCCGTCAAGACTTGTTTGACGTCAATTTTCAACGCATCAGCAACCGCTTGCGCCATCGCCAAGTTGTCATCTGCACCGGTTTTGCCAGTGGCACAGTTTGACTGACCGCTGTTCGTGATCAACGCCTGAACGTTGTCGCTTGGTAAAATGCTTTTGCAGTACTTTACGTGTTCACCCAAAAAGGTGCTGACTGTAAATACGCCGGCTGCAACGCAGGGAACTTCACTTACAAGAAGGCCCACGTCTGGACGGTAACGTCTCACACCACTGTTTAAACCGCTGGCAAAAAAGCCCTGAGGTAATACTGTTTTTGCGATTCCGGCTCCTAAAGTCATTGCAGCACCTCCAAAGAGGTTGAGGGTGAAAGATCATGAAGGACGTTCCAGTTTTCAATCGCTTGGCTGGCCGCACCCTTCATCAAATTATCTAAACACGAAAACAAAAATAACTTTCCGTCGACGATGTCGTAAGAAATATGAGTTCTTGCGGTTCCGACGACGAGATTTAACTTTAGTAAGTTTTGCCCCTGCTCAAGCGGCTGAAACTTCACTAAGTTGTAACCTTCAAAAGCTTTCGTATAAGCGGCAGTCAAATCGCTAACCGACGCCTTAGTGTTGGCATAGATCGACGAGATAATTCCACGTTTAAAAGGCATCAAGTGCGGAGTAAAAAACGACTTGGTCTCAACACCTGAGTAAGCTTTTAAATAGTGAGTGATCTCCGGCAAATGCTGGTGACGGCCTACCTTGTACGGAAGACAGTTGCCTTCAATCTCTGAAAACAAAAGTTCGGTCTTGGCCGACTTACCAGCACCTGTCGCACCTGACTTTGCATCAATGACGATGGTCGAAGTGTCGATCAATTTTTCTTTTAAAAGAGGAACAAGCGCCATAAGAACACTGCTCACATAACAGCCCGGGTTTGCCACTCTTGTGCTCAAGTTTTTTTGCCAAGGCTGAAGACCATAGGTAAAGCCCTCGTTATCTTCTAAACGAAAGGCGTTGCTAAGATCGATCAGGTTGACCTTTTTCTTTAAAAGCTTCGGAATAAGGTCCTTGGACACATCATGTGGTGTCGCAAAGAAGATCGTATCAAAGTCTTCGGCGACCTTTTCAATGTCCTCAATATTGAGCATGGGCACATTAGGTGCTGAAGGAAGCACGTCTGTGAGCTTTTGGTCGCTGCTTCTTGAAAAGCAGGCGCCAAGCTCCATCTTGGGATGAGCCAAAACGAGCTTTGAAAGCTCTGTTCCAGAATAACCACTCCAGCCGACAATCGCTGTTGGTTTTATTGTCATCCCTTTTTCTCCTTATATAGATGCTAAAAGTCTCTTTAGCATTCGCGGGTTATTTTTTGGTTCCAAGTTCAGTTCAAATTCTGTTCAGATCTTTTCACAACTCGCGCAGTCTATATTTATGCAGCCAGTAGATCCTTTATGCGCATACAACCTAATATTTATGCATAATCAGTCGGTCAAAAGCTATTAAACATGCACCGAACTCATATTTAAGACACTTTCGTGCATATTTATCCATTTTACAAGCATTATTTTATTGCTAATGCATATTTTTGAGCATATATATTCAGTTATCCCACCAGATCGGCGTCTGACGACTTGAACTACCGACTATGCAGTGAAGGCGGATAAGTATGCAGCTGAACAAACGCGCAGCTGAGTATGAAGAATTTATAAGTATAGATTTGAAACTCGAATCGAAAACAGTTACGAACATGCTACTCACCTAGCACTTAAGAATGAAAGCCAAGGAGGCTCGAATGACCAATACTGGAGCTAAAAAGAAAATCTTACTCGCCTTTTCAGGCGGTCTTGATACCTCAGCCATCGTGCCTTGGCTGATTGAGAACTACAATGCAGAGGTCATCAACTACTGCTCCGATCTAGGAAACGCTCCAGACAAAGAGTATCTAGAAAAATGGTCAAAGACGTTGGGTGCATCTCAGTTAATCTTCGAAGATCTCAAAGAGACCTTCACGAAAGACTTTGTTTTTCCGACGATTAAAGCAGGCGCTATCTATCAAGAAGACTTTTTGTTAGGGACAGCTCTGGCGCGCCCTCTAATTTCTGAGCGTATTGCTTACTGGGCAAAAAAGCTTGGCTGTTCGGCCATTGCTCACGGAGCAACCGGAAAAGGAAACGATCAACTTCGTTTTGAAAAGTCTTGGGCTTATTTGGTTCCTGAACTTGAGATGATCGCTCCTTGGAAGATCTGGAAGTACACAAGCCGTATTGAACTTGTGGATTACCTCAAATCTAAAGGCATCGAGTTTAAAGATAAAGAAAAGAAGTATTCGATCGACACCAACCTTCTTCACAGATCTTGTGAAGGTGGGATTTTAGAAAACATTGGTGAGGAGTACAAACAAGAAGAGATCTATGACTGGGTTGCAACTTCAAAGGCGCTCTCAGACAATCCTGCAACTACTCTTGAACTTAAGTTTGAGCAAGGCTTGCCTGTCGCACTTAACGGAGAAAAACTTTCTCCTGCAGAAATGCTCGAGAAGCTCAATAAAATCGGCGGCAAAAACGGAATCGGCGTTTTGGACTTAGTTGAAGAACGCACCATCGGAATCAAAAGCCGCGGCGTATACGAAACTCCGGGCGGAACCATTTTGCACTTTGCAACTCGCCAACTTAAACACGTCGTTTGGGATCGCGGCATGCTCAACACCGCTCGCACTTTGAGCCAAATGTATGCGGACATCGTTTACGACGGTGTTTGGCACTCCGATAACAAAATGGCACTTGATGCGTACTTTGATAAGGCGTCTGAGACTTTGACTGGCGAAATCGGTCTTAAGATTGAAAACGGCAAGATCCAAGTTACTAAACGGACTTCTCCTTACAGCTTATTTAATTCGTCAGCTGTTAGCTTTGAGAAAGATCCTGAAGGTTTGTTGGCAGCTGCCGCTGGTTACTCAAAGGTGACTTCGTTTAACCAAAAAATGCTCGGCAAGCGCAATCAGGTCAAAGCTGACCTTGCGAAG
>CAZDFM010000140.1:3772-6717 GCA_964504465.1 uncultured Pseudobdellovibrionaceae bacterium
CTAGGCTCTGAGGTTAACTCTCAGACTAATTTTGATTTGCTGAACTTCACTCAAGGCATTGAGCTTGATAAGCCTTTAGCCAGTTGTGAAGTGCGCGTTCAAAAAGCGTGGGCCCAAGCTTTAACAAAAGCTGGGTTTTTAACGACGGATGAACTTCAGAGCCTGGATAAAACTCTAGACGAAGCCTTAAAGTTAATTCTCGAGGGGAAGTTTGAATGGAAAGTCGAAGACGAAGACATTCACATGAACCTCGAGCGCTTTATGTCGGAGAAAACCGGCGGCCTCGCTAAAAAAATCCATTTAGGCCGCAGCCGTAACGATTTAATCGCGACGACTTTGCGTTTATTTGTACAAACTCAAAACGACGGACTTCAAAAATTAGTTCAAGGTTTAATAGAAGCTTTAGTGTTTAGAGCTGAACAAGACATCGAAATTATTGTTCCAGGCCTGACCCATTTGCAGTTTGGCCAACCCATTCGTTACTCTCAAGTTTACTTGGCTCATGCGTGGGGCTTAAAACGCGATCTGACTCGTTTGCAAGCCGCCACAGACTCGGCGATGCTTTCGATGCCTTTGGGGTCAGCCGCTTTGGGTGGAACTCATATTAATATTGATCTTCCCTATATTGCGAAAACTTTAGGCTTTAAATCAGCACCATTAAACAGTTACGACAGCGTGGGCGACAGAGATTTTATGTTACAAAGTCTTCAAGCTTACGCGATGACTGCAGTTCACTTAAGCCGACTAGCGGAAGACACTATCATTTGGTCTTCTCAACCTTACCAGTGGATCTCGCTTCCCAAAGCTTGGTCGACCGGAAGTTCAATTATGCCAAACAAACGCAACCCCGATATCCCTGAGCTCATTCGCGCAAAGTCCGCGCAAGTGATGGGCGCCGAACAAGCGGGTTTGCTGTTACTTAAAGGCTTAGTGAGCAGCTACTCAAGCGATTTGCATGAGTTAAAGCGTGTATATCTACAAGCACTCCCCGCACTAGGCGACAGTTTAAAAGTTTTCCCCGAATTCATTAAAGGCCTCAAGCCCAATCCCGAAAAAATTAAGGCCCACCTTCAAAGCGGCCACTTGCTTGCAACCGAAGTAGCCAATCAACTGACCGAAAAAGGAAAACCCTTCCGCGAAGCCTATAGCGAAGTCGCAGCCCTTTGCGCAAAAGCCGATGAGCAAGGAAAACAAATCCACGAACTAGGTTTTGATATCGGCTTTGAACAGACGGTTGAAAAGCGAAGTAATCTTGGCGGTACCGCTCGTGCGAGCGTGTTGGCGCAGATTGCAGCTTTGAAAAACTAAAACTCGTCGATCGACGAGTTCCCGTCCTTATATCACTTCGACATATGCACCCACTGATGATGACTTGAGCAAAGCAGGATTAAGTTTTCAGCCGTATCCTCTCCACCCTGACTTACTGGAACAATGTGATGGCATTCTAGATGAACACGGGATTGGCAGCGCTTTGGACCCATGTGAAATCGACACTGGCCTTGATCGCGTTTAAAAATGAGATGCTTCAGCTCTGCTTTAATTGGAACGCGAGCCGATCTTGGTTGAGAAGAGCTCGTTACTCGTCGATCAACGAGTTCAGTTATCGAACCCCTTACTTGTCCGACGCTTGCAGTGCTTGTTTTCTCGACTGCCTGCTCTTCCTTAATTTGCTTCGCATGATTAGCCTCGTATCCGGCAGTGACCGCGCTGCTTGCAGATTCCTCCCTAGCCGTTTTCCTCAATATAGCTCTTTCAGCTTTTCGAAGTGGATCAAACCGATCTAAATACAGCTCCGTCATTTCTTTGAGCATCTCATTGTAATCGATGCGGGCACTACAATGGGACATCATAAGCTCTTTGACTCGACTAAGATTTTTCGCAGTTTCTTCATCAATGGTTGCAGAGAGAGAAAGAAATTTATCACTTAAATATTTGACCGAATCGTACACCAATGCGCGTGGATCCTTTGAGCGAATAGCTCGATCTAATTCTTTAGAAGAAGATTTTTTCGCTAATAAGAGCCACTCTGATTTATTTGATTTATCGATCACCGAACAAAGTCTGCGTGCTTTTGAGATTGATATTTCTTTTGCTGCGAGGGCCGCTTGAACTTCAGGAACTTCTGCGCACTTTCGGGCTAAGGTTATATAGGTGAAGGCTTGGTTTTCGGAAAGTTTTAGTACTTCAGTCGCAAATGAATAAAGCGAGTTCATGCCCGAGATTCTATATACTTTTGTTGAATCTAATTCTTTTAGCACATCGATCAGTTCAATTTCTTTTTGTTGAAATTCTGCGGCAATAGAAACTGCTTTTCGATAGAGATCACGAATCTCTTTTGGTGACATCTCATCACGGCAATCTGTCAGATTAATAAATTCTTCTTTTAGGAAACTCATTTGTAATGCACGCATATAAACTCCTTTCTAACTAAGAGGTTTATATCATGGGTTTTAAATCCTAGATTTACCGCGCGAGAATCGTCTATAAACGGTGAATCTAAAATTTTATTCTGCGACTAAATACAATGACAAATCTCTGCCTGTAATGGGCTATTAACCGCTCACACATGCCGTTGTGAAGATCTTAGAGCGCGACTCACATTCGAAATCAAAATCTCAAAATATCTGTCAAATAAAATTTTTAATTTTTTCAGAAAGGGTCTGTCGGAAATGACGGACCGTAGGTGTATGCACGCGAGGTGGCGACATTATAACACTTCCATAGAGCGAAAATAGTTTTCAGACTGTTTCAATCAATTTGGAAGCCACCCTAACTTAGTTGCAGCTGCTCACCTATTTGCGAAGACGTATTCAAATAGCACGAACTCGTCGATCGACGAGTTCATTAAGAATATGTGCCTAGAAGCTCAACTTGTTCGCCGCCCATGCCCTGTTTGAAGTGACTTAGGCCTTCGCCTTTTTCGGTGTCGATGCCACCCAAGTCGA
>CAZDFM010000141.1:0-6713 GCA_964504465.1 uncultured Pseudobdellovibrionaceae bacterium
GCGACCAAGGCAGGAGTTTGCCCAATTCCAAAAACCGGGATTAAAAAACACAGTAACGCCAAAGACGGAATAGTTTGAACAAAACTCGAAGTCAGTAGAATCATTTGCGCGACATAAGGTGCCTTTAAACCAAAAAGCCCAAGAGGAATTCCAATTAAAATACAGGCAAACATTGTGAATCCGACTAAAAAACTGTGTTCTTTTGTTCGCTTCCAAATTTTTGCGGCGGTTCCGTCTGCACGTTTCTCAACTTCGCGGTTGAGGTGACTCGAGATAACGACCCGAGGAGATTTCTTTTCTAAGTCCACCAGTCGATTCAGCTCGCGAACTTTTTCGTTATATAAAGAGTTAGAAAGTCTCTGGTTGAGCAATTGCCAAAGCTTGGGATTTTGTTCTCGAAATCTTTTTGTTGTTAAAAGTACGGCCTGGTAAGAAGGAAAAAATTTGAGATCGTCTTCAAGGAGCACTAAATCGAGTTCCTCTATTTTACCGTCAGTCGAGTAGACTTCTGCGACATCAATGTTGCCGCTTGCAAGAGCAGTGTAAAGCAAAGCATGCTCCATAAGGCTTATTCGGTCTCGAGTCAGGTTAAAGGCATAGGACGCATTCATAGCGTCAAAGCCATCTAGTCGCGACAAAAACTCATGGGTAAAACCAAAACGAGATTTTTGAATTATTTTTTTTAAATCGCTCATTTTTTCAAGATTATGTTGAGCCGCAAATGATTTTTTAACAGCGAGAGCATAGGTATTGTCGAACCCAATAGGGCTGCTGATGACAAGATCTTTTTTTGCGACAAGGTCGCTTAACTCTTCGAAACTCAGGCGGCCAGGCTTTTTAAGAATCGCCTCTTGGATTGTCCCGGTGTATTCTACGTAGATGTCGATTCCACCTTCAAGAAGTGCTTCGTAAACAATCCCAGTGCCGCCAAGGCCGAATCGTCGTTCGACCTTGTTTAAGGCGGATTCTTCGATGGTTTGTGCGACGAGTTCTCCCATCAAATAGCCTTCTGTGAAGTTTTTGGTCCCCACGCGAATTTCTTTACCCCATGATGGGAAAGTGGCTGTTATTAAGAACAATAGAATTAGAGACTTCATTTTTTCTCGCTCACAGTAAGTTCATGATAATCAAAACTTCGGTGGGCGTTTAAAAACTCAGTTACAAAGGGATCTTTTGGCTGCTGAACCATTTCGGCTAAACTCGAGTGCTGAAGAAGACGCCCTTCATGAAACAAGGCAATTGTATGGCCAAAGTAAGCGGCTTCACCGAGGTCATGAGTTACTATTAGCACCATTTTTTTAAGCCGGTTAAAAATCGCCTTTAAATCTTCTTGCAGTTTTGAGCGAATCAACGGATCAAGCGAACCGAGAGGCTCGTCTAAAACTATCAGTTGTGGGTCCGAAAAAAGAGCGCGCATCAATGCGACCCTTTGCCTTTGACCTCCCGAGAGTTCTGCTGGATACCGAGTGAGCGCCGCTTCATCAAAGCCCACGAGATTAACGAGTTCCTTAAGGCGGCTGCTGATACTAAGTGCAGACATACCCGAAAGCTTTCCTGGGAGACTCGCGTTTTGTCCGTTTGTAAGATGCGGAAAGAGGCCCCCGTCCTGCGGAACATAACCGACGAGTCTTGCAATTGAGCTCTGTGTAATCGTGGTGACGGGCCTAGAGAAAATCTCAATCGAGCCCGTCTGAGGTATTTCAAGTCCTAGAATAGTTTTTAGAAGGGTAGACTTGCCGGATCCGCTAGAACCTAAAAAGACATGCGTTTGTTCACTTGGCAATTGAAGCGACAAAGGCATTAGGCGAAAGCCCGACTCGTATTGCAAACTCAGGTTTTTGATCTCAATCAAATTCTACCAGCTCTTAAAATTATGGATTGAGCTTAAAGTAACCTAGCTTCGAGATAAGTGCCAACCGCAACGCGTAGAAGGGGTAAAGCAAGGATCCCGTTTAGGATTCAAGTTTTTGATATTCGTCTAGCTTTTGTCCGGGTTCACTTAAAAGCATTTTAGCAGTGAAAAGCATTTTAACTTGAGTGCCGCCATCTTTTGAGCTGATCTGAAATTTTCCGCCAATATGCTCGATGTCGATCTTTACAAGCTTTAGTCCGAGCCCTGGGCCCAAATCATTCGAATGACTGTCGAGCAAATGTAAAGCAGTCCCGCCCGCATTATCTTTAATAATTAACGAATTCCCGCCCCAATAGATTTCAATAGAGGGATCTGAAATTTTATTTTTCTCAAAGGCTTCGATTGAGTTTAAAAAGAGATTAAAGAAGATCGAATGGAGCCGTTCCGGATTTGCCCAGAGAGTTCGATCTTGGGGCAGTGTGATTTTGATCCCTCGAAGGCGAGGTTCAAGCGCGGCCAATGAGGTGAGTAGTACGCGATTTACGTTAACCCTTTCAGGCGCACCCTCAACATGTATTAGCCTATGAATAGATTTGATCATTTCACTTACGGTTTTCAAATGGTTTGAAAGCTCCTGCACCTGAGCTTCGTGCCGGTCGGAGGAAGCCTTCTGTTGAGCATTTATCGCCTCTAACATTAGAATTGGAGAGGACAGGAGTCCTTTAATATCGTGAGTGAGACGGGTGGCTTCTTTTCCGATGACACCAAAGCGTGAGAGCCGTTCTTTTTCGCGTTGGTGCGCAACAAGAGCAAACTGTTGAATAAACCAAGCTACCAAGAAAAATGAAATGATTGTCGAGTACCAATCGGATCGGTCGATTGGGCGCAGCTGCCAATTGATCCCATCTTGAATGAAATAAGTTATGAAGATGCCCACAAGACAGCTTCCAAAAATGAGCGGATAAAGCCATTTACGTCGAAGCCGAAAAAACGAGGAGGCGATCGCAGCCTCAAGATAGGCAACTTCATACAAGGGTGCGAACCACATAAAAACCAGACAATAGATTGAAATCATAATCATAAAGAGCGCGAAAACTGTGTCGTCGGGTTCTCTAAGATAAAAGTAGGCGGCGAAAATCATCGCCACAATTGCGAATAAGAATTTGAGAACCACGTAGAGATTTTGTAATTGGGGAGCAATTCCGCTTGTCTCTGTTACAATGAAAATAAGAGCAAAGAGACTCATGGCGGCAGCACATAAAAATGGGAGATTGATCTTTTTAATCCTCATAACAATAGCCAATCCCATAAACCGAGATTAGCTTGTCGGCAAACGCCGGAAGTTTTTTCTTAAGATTAAGAAGGTGAGTGTCGAAGGTGTGTCGGCTGACCTGAGTCTCGCCCCAGAGGTGAGCGGTGATTTGATTTCGCGCAACCTGCCGTCCTTTGTTCTTAATAAAAAACATGAGAATTTCAAACTCGGTGGGTGTGAGCGTAACTTGCTCGTCCCCACAAACGACTTTTCGGGTGTTAGAATCAATGTGTAAATTTGAATGCTTCAGTTTCTTACGACCTCGGGTGGCCTCATCTAAAAGTGCCTCGAGTTCAGGAAGGGAAACCGGTTTTTCTAAAAATCCAAATACTCTGCGTTTTAAAAAGCCGACAGTCATTTCTAAGCTAATTGCACCTGAAACGACGATCACAGGTTGGTTCAGCTGCTTTTGGCGCAAAGAATCTAAAACGGAATGGCCGTTGTCTGAGCCAAGCGCGTAATCAAGCAAGATTGCGTCAATTGTTTTGTCTTCTAAGACCTGAAAAGCTTCTTTTACAGTGGTTGCGGTACAAAGATTAAACTTCTTTTCGAGCGCAAAACTGAGACTAGATAAAAAACGTTTATCATCATCAAGCGCTAATATAGAAGGACGCGTCGGCATAAACAAAGCGTATATTTATTGTCCGAAGTCGGCAAGCGTGAATATAAAAAATGCCTTGAGTGGTTCTTGACTTTTTTGTAGCGGCCGAAGCCGCTACCCATAAACATTATTCATTGCTTTCTGACTCAGCAAGCGCTTCGCGCGCGAGCTTTTGAGTCTCTTTGTCTTCACTAGAGTCTGCAGCAGCTTGAACAAGCTCTTTGAGTTCGACTTTGCTTGAATCCATAGCAAAGCTGATCGTTGCAGCAAGTTGCCTCACTTTTTCGTCTGTCGAATTTAAGAGTTCGCTTACGACAAGTAGAATATTTTGCTCCTTTAATTCTTTATACAGAAGCTTCAATAAAGCGATTTTATATAGAGAATGACCTTCGGTGATAAGCTCAATTTGATTTGTAAAAGCATCTACGATTTCAATGTTGATATCGGTTAATGCGTCTTTGTTGAGGTCTGTTTTCTCTGTATAAAATAGAGCATGAGCTGCGTGGTAAAGTTGTTCGAGATTTTCAGCGTCGCCAAGCCTTTTCTTTAGTAGTTCAATTGGCTCGAGATCTAAGTTTGCGGTAGCGAGTGGTTCAAGCGCACCAGCAAATAGGTTTTCGTCTAGGCTTTTGCTTTCGTCGAAGTCTTCGTTTAATAAGTAGACGCTCAGTTCTTCGGTAACCTCTGAGGCTTCATTTAAGGTAAAAACCAAAATGTAGGAGATGCCGTCGAGTTCGCTTTCAACAATGCTCGCGAAGGATGGCTTTTCGTTCATGACATCGATTGAAGCTTTCGAGTTGCTTAAAGTTTCGCCCAAACAAGTGGGGCCTGAGAAGCTGGTTCCGCAATCAAACATTGCATTAAGAAGTTTTTCGGCTACGGCCTCTACCTCTGGGTCGGTTTGGGGTTCAGCTGTAAAATCTTTTAGAAAAACAAGTTTTAAGCTTTCTTTGAGCGCAAGCGTTTGCGCATCTTCATCAGAACCGCCTGTTGGCGTATTAAAAGGCTTCCACGTCATACCTTCACAACGTTGTTCGAATCGTGCTTTTCGAGCTTCAGGAGCGCAAGATTGATTCAGAGATTCGTTTTGTAAAGCTTCACAAACTTTTTTCTTTAGTTCTTCATCGCTATCGGCTTGGACTCTTTGTTTTCCCGTATCGCAACCATTGACTTCAAATTGATAGTCTTCAGCAACAGAGACAGCTTTTCCTTGATGATCTGCCCGACCAATTCTTTTTGATTTTTTGGAAGTGTCATTGCAAGCCGTTAAAGAAACGGTCGTCAGAACCATTGCAAGGGCAAGTATCTGTTTTGAGGTCATGGGTCGGCTCCTTTGCCATATCGATTAAAACTTAAGGGCCCCTTGTAGAGCCGTTTTTTTGCGAGCTCGCGGTAAATCTTAAACAGTGAGTTCAAGATAAACGTGATTTCGCGTTTCTTAGATTTATATAAAGCAAGGGAGGGTCCAAGGCAGGTAGAGCCTGCCTGAGTATGAGTGTCTCAAAATGAGACAAAGGATCTCGGAACTAATTCCAGTAGAAATTCAGGATCACAAAGTAATGAAAGCCATATCCGAGGAGCACCATAATGTGCCACAGCTCGTGGAAGCCGAAGATCCCTACAAAGAGCTGAGGTCTTTTGGTCGCATAAATAACGGCTCCAATTGAATAACTGAGGCCTCCTGCAACTAAGAAAATCAGACCAAAGGGAGAGAGGTTTTCTACGAGCTCTTTCACTCTGAAGATTGCAAGCCATCCCATTACCAAAAAGATTCCGGTGTATACAAAGCGGTGTTTGGCCCAGTTCGGAAGTCTGGGTTTAAAGTAGGTGTAGAGCACTCCAAAGATTGCAATTCCCCAGATGCCTACTAGTAAAAGATTTGCCCAAGGCTCAGCAATCGCGTTGAGCAGGACGGGAGTGTAGGTGCCGGCAATAAAAAGATAGATCGCGAAATGATCAAGCGTCTCTAAAAGTTTGTCGAGCCAGGGGCTAATTTTAAAGCCGTCACCTAAGAAATGATAAAGAGTGCTCGAGCCAAAAACCAGAATCGAAGTCAGTCCAAACGTAAAGCAGGCCCAAAAATGTTTTGCGTCCGGATTTTTTGCGGCAAGGCCGCAAAGTACCACCCAGCCTGCGCCTGCGAGCATCAGACCCAAAAAATGAATTTGCGCTGAGATCGTCCGCTTGAACAGAGTGAAGGACGAATGATCTGGGTATTTTCTTATAAGCATGAGGGAGCCTATCACGAATTTCTGGCCTCCGGTCACCTAAAATACCTGCCGAAGAATAAGGCTCGTCTTTTAAGGGGGCCATTCATATGAAATCATCGTTTTTTAAAAAAATCCTCGTCATTTCCTTTTCATTTGCAATGACGCTTGGCTGTGCCGAGAGTCAGAGTTTTTCAACTCAATCTTCTGCGACTGAGGCGTCTGCAGGTGGGGATGTAGCTCCACTTTTTATTGATGTACCGCTAGAGGCTGAAACTGAGGAACTCACGCTCAAGGTTCAAGCCAATCCCGAGGTTCAGCGATACCGCTTGGTCAGTGTCAACTTAACGCCACTCGAAGAACTTGCACAGGCAAGAGCTACGCAAAAGTTTTTAAAAGTTGAAAAGCCTCAAAGCCTTAGACTCGGACTCTTTGACGATCTAACTCTCCAGATGCGGGTCGATGACATCGAGACCCTTGCTGAGGGGAATATAGTTGTGAGCGGAAAAGTTCAGAATGAAGATGACAGTAAGATTACATTGGTTTCGCGTTTCGGTTTTCTTGCAGGCCACATTCACTTTAAAGATAAACACTATGAAATCACCTATGCCTCAGATAACTATCAAGTGATCCGTGAAGTTAAAGCGCTGCACGAAAGTCACTGTGGTACCAATGAGTATGATGCAGAAGCAGAATTTGCAAAACACCCAGAAAAAGATGAAGAAGGTGAGGTCTCGGTAT
>CAZDFM010000142.1:0-3642 GCA_964504465.1 uncultured Pseudobdellovibrionaceae bacterium
CTCCAAAAGCTATGCAGATCACCACGTCAAGTATTGTAAAACACAACATAGATGTTGCGGATTGCAGCAGGTCCTTAAGGGGAGGATCTAGCCTGGCGGGGTAAAAGTGCTACTTTATCGTTTGAAATCCTTTGCGCTTCGCGAGAGGTCGTTTTTTAGAGCTATAAGGGCTTTGACCCTGCCTCAGGGAATAGGTCAGAATCTAAGACCTATGGAAACCGAGCCTTCTCAGAGCCCGAATTATGAGCCACAAGATTTAAGTTCAAATCCCCCCGATTTGAGCGCTCAAAGGTCAGTAATTCCGGATATTGGCCTTGATTTGAGCTTTCAGGAACTCGGCGGGGAGAATCACCGAAGTAAAACCGCACTCCGCTTGAAGTATGAGGCCGAAGTGAAGGTGATTCGCTCGCAAATCGGCTCTATTGAAAGCGTTCGAAAAGAATTAGGGCTTTCGCAGCGGAAAATGTGTCAGTTACTGATGGTCGATCCTTCGACCTGGACCCGCTGGATAAAAGACGAACAGAAAGTCCCTCCGCACGTTTACCGGGCACTTCAATGGTATCTGCAGCTCATCGAAAAGCGTCCCGAATGGCACCCTCAGAATAGCTTTCAACCTATCGTCAGAGGTTTAATTCCGGGGCTTGCAAATAAAGAGATGGAAGGGCTTAAGGAAGAGATCGCCGAACAAGTAAAGAAGCTTCGTTCGCACTCAACCGAGTTTACGGATCAGTTTCGAGTGCTGACTGAAAAGTGGAATCTCGAAAAATCCGATCTTCTCGATAAAATCGAGAAGAAAGACATGGCACTGACCATTTGGAAGATGTTTGTGCTGATCAATACGATCGCGCTTGGAATCTGGCTCTTTAAATCCGTTTTTAGCTAGATATTTAAGACGCCCTGGCTATTTCCAAACGAAGCCTGATTAATCCCGTACATTCTTAAGATTCTAAGATGCAGGTTTGCTAACGGCATTCTTTGATCATAAACGTAGCCTCTTCCTGTTTGCAGGTTCCCGTTGGCGTTTCCAGCTAAAATAATTGGGACATTGCTCGCGTTATGATAGTTGCCGTTACTAAATGGCGTTCCAAACATGGTGAGGCCTGTGTTGAGTAAATTCTCGGAAGTGCCCGAGCCTCTTTGAACATCTAGAGCTCTTTTAAATCGTTCGACAAAGTAGCGGTTCACTTTAATGAGTTCGGGTGTCTTGTTGTTTTCGATGTGATGAGATATATCATGCCCTTGTCCGACAGCACCCATAAAGGCCATGTTTCGGTTTGAACCCTCTTGATCCATATTCATTGTTACAACGCGGGTGAGGTCACACCGGATTGCGAGAGTCACGAGGTCTACCATAGTGTCGATCCACTGTGTGAGCTGATCGTTGGCCGAAAAAGCTGCGGGCCTTGTGCCGCTATTGCACGCGACCGCGGGAGGCAAGCTAGTGGCCTCTTTTTCGAGTGCAACTTCAATCGCTCGAATGCTCGTAAAATGTTCGTCAAGTTTATGCTTATCCGATTGCCCCACCATGGCCTTTAACCGAGCAATGGAGTCTTTCGTAGAATCAAGAATGCTTTGTTTATAAAAGAGTCTTTTTTGTGCCTCTACGTCAGCAGCAGGAGGAGCAGCGGCCCCAGCAAAGAGTTTATCAAACAATGCACGAGGATCTGTGTAGTTGAGTGAAGGTTTACTTGTACTTGACCATGAGATGTTATTCCAAAAGACCGAATCAGCCGCACCTGAACTTGGTTGAAACGGATTTGTAATTACAATTGAAGGAAACTTGGTTCCTGCTCCTACTTGGTTTGCGAGAATCTGATCCACTGAAATGCCGTTTTTAATTCCATTGGCAGGTGAAGGATCCACAGAGTGCGCAGTCAAAAGTCCAGCCGAACCACGCGCGTGCGGGTTTACGATTCCTGGTGAATTGAGCGTCACATTGTTTTGAAGGCCTCTAAATAGCACTAAGTTTGATCTATAAGTCTGAAGTGAGGAGAGAATCTCGGGAAGCTGGTAGTTAGTTCCGGTTCCAATTGGATCAAACGGGTCAACCATATTGTAAGTGCCGTCATAACCTCTGCCGTAGGTTCCGTTTGGAAAATACAAAAACATAAAGTGCTTAGCGACGTTTGTTGCCTGCGCAAATGCGGTAGCTGTTTGCATAATCTCGAGGAGAGGAAGTGCGAGAGCGACGCCGGCGCCTTTAAGAATAGTTCTTCGTGAGAGGTCGAATTTTTTCTTCATCTTACTTTCCTTCGCCGCGGATTTGTAAAAACGACTCTGAGCTGATCACTCTTAGAAGTGCATCACTCAGCTTTTGATCCGAAAGTTTTTGCTCTTTACCTGCAACTTTCTCTACTACGCACTGATCGTTAGACTCCATTTGCCTTCCGACTGCGTAACTTAAAAGTTTTTTAGAAAAACACTTATCAAATTGAGGATCATCTACGAGGTTTTGGTGTAAACCTGCAAGTCCCGCGAAGCTTTTTCCAGAGGGGAGAATAGCTTGGTTGTCGATAGCGAGTCCGTTTTCGGTCGTTCTAAATTGGCCGATTCCATTAAAGTTTTCGAGTGAAAAACCATATTGATCCATTTGAATGTGGCATCCGATGCAAGCCGAACTCTTGGTGTGTTCCTGCATCCGTTCTCTTAATGTAGTGGCGGTGCCAATTTCATCTGGAAGAGCTGGAATGTTTGGCGGGGCCGTGTTGGGTTCATTACATAAAAAAGTACTCATAATCCAAAAGCCTCTTTTTACGATCGACGTGCGATTGGGGTTTGAGGTCATCGTGAGAATTCCTCCAAGCCCTAAAAGCCCTGATCTTTCGCTTGAGGTGTAATTGACCTGGCGTAAGTTTTCACCTGTAACTCCTGGGATCCCGTAGAAAGATGCGAGCCTTTGATTCATAAAGCTGTAGCGAGTGGCGAGAAGTTCTTTAAGACTTAAGTCTTCGGTCACCATGTGTTTCAACATAGCGCGAATTTCTTTTTTCATGTCTGCACGCAAAGTTTCATTGAAAGCAGGATAAAAATTGGGATCAGGATCTGAGAACTTCATCAAATCGAGGTGCAGCCACTGACTCATAAAATTGTCGACGAAACCATCAGACTTGGGACTTGCAATCATACGAAGGACTTGGGCTTTTAAAACAGCCGGGTCTTTAAGTTGAGGAGCTGCTTGCAGAAGGGCCTCATCTGGCATTGTGCTCCATAAAAAATAAGACAGTCTGGAGGCAAGCTCATAGCCATCTAAGTTTCTGGGGCTTGAGGCACTCGCTTCTTTGTAAGATCTAAAAAGGAATCGGGGAGAAATTAAAATTGCCTGTAATGCTAATTTAATTCCGGTTTCAAAATTGTCCCCGCGAGTTTTGGCCACGTTGACCATATCAATATATTTTACGAGATCAGGATCATTTGCTTCAACTGGGCCTCGAAAGGCTTTTCGTGCAAAACTCTGAAGGGTCCTAGTGGCGCAAGCTCTTTCGCCGCTGCTGGGGTTACAAATTAAGATCGATGCTGGAGAAGTTTGAAAGGCTTCGTTTACGACAGCTTCTGCAATAACGAGGTAGCGCTCCATTCGATCTTCTCTGAGGTCGAGCGTTTGGGCGTTATTATAAAACCCACCGAGTCCGTATTAAATTGGCA
>CAZDFM010000142.1:3652-3864 GCA_964504465.1 uncultured Pseudobdellovibrionaceae bacterium
TTTATATTCTGTCTCGTTTAAGCGGTGAATGGGCTGAAAGCCTGGGTCGCTGCAAGTTTTGCTGCTGAGGCTGTCGGGCAGTTGTGACGATGGCGACGACTGAGAAGATTGAGACGAAGACTGAAATCCGCCACTACAATTTTGCGTCAAGATAAGTATGGCTGAAATCGCCACGATAGCTAACGTATTCAGTTTTGCGATATGCCTCTTTG
>CAZDFM010000142.1:3874-6694 GCA_964504465.1 uncultured Pseudobdellovibrionaceae bacterium
AACCCCATCAATGCCCCCTTGATCATTATATTCGGCGGAATTACCGAGTCGCGAGAAATATTCTAAAAGGAGTACGCACCTGTCTTGCTTTGAGACGGAGCTGATTACTATATCGACATTGTATGCGCGGTGAGTGTCTGAATTTGAGAATAAGAGCGCATTTTAACCCTGGTCGCCTTCAGCCTGTTTCCTGATTTTCCGATAGTTAAAGTACTGAAAAGGTGGGACGTTTATGATGTCTAAGCAAATGGGCTCGGTGGGTCTTTTGGTTTCTATTTTGGCCGCGATGGTTCTATCGCTCGGCTGTTCACGCGGCGAAAAAAACGCAAAGGTTTCGGTTGATTTTAGTCAGTTTCATTCTGAATCTAGTTTCGCCAATTCCGAAGAAAAAATATTTTACGCCGTATTCAGCGCAACAGGAAAGGTAACTCAAGGAACCCCTTATTACGTTTGGGATCGAGACGCCGCCGAAAAAGCAGCGGAAAAAGCGGGAATCAATCTTGAAACGAATCCTGTAAATCCTCAGGGAACTTTTTCTTTTACTTTAGAAAAGGGTTCGTCCGCCTTATTCCAGTATTTAGCTGTAGCTGAGAATGCAGAGGGACTACTTCTCTTTTATTACGGAGAAGCCGAAGCGGCTAACGTTCAAGCCGGAGAAACCAACGTCGCTTTAAAGTTAACAAGGCTCGAAGGCGGAGCAAAAGAAGGAAAAGTCATTGGCCGGTTTGTAGACAGTTCAGACAAGGGCCCTACCGGCCGAGTCGGTATGTATTTTAGATACAAAGCTACCGGCAAGCCACTCAAAATTTTGGATGAAGAAATCTTCGGAGGCTGGGTAAACAGTTTATTAGTGTTTGATCATCCTGATGTGAGCCTTGATTACGTGATGGCCGATGGAACTACATTAGTCTCAAACTTAAAAACAACCTCGGCGATTCTGACTCCTTCTCCACAAATTGCAAAGATAGAATATCCGACTTCGTATCGAATAGGAGGACTTAGCCAAGAGGATGAGCGTAACAACGGTGAAACAATTTATTTTGGTTTTTTTGGCCTTAGCCAAAATTCGGTGCCTGCAAATAAAAAATCTTGTTACCAGAGCTCCCCCGATTCGGAAACTTTTCTTTTTGGTGATAGCGACGGAAATGTGACAATTACCTGGGGTGGCAGTGTTGTTAATTCGACAACTGCGGGCGTGAGCGCCGGTGGTATTGGTAGCCCTGGATGCGACAATCTGCCCTTATACACTCAAGCGCTCAAATTTAGACATTATGATTATATTAATAGCATGCATGCGGGATTCAAAGGCCCTTACCTAAGGGCTCCGAACGCGAGATACAATTCGTTTTTGGAGTTAGAACACAACCCAGATACCGTAAGTTTAAAAGTAGGCTGGCATTATTTGCCTGGAGTAGCTAACGGCACTCCCTTTGACGGTAGCAGTGTGTTTTACAGCACTCAACATTCTAGCTGGAGAAATATTCTAGATGACAGTGTTGGCGGAAAAAAGTGCTCCGATATGCCGGGCACAAGTGGCTTTACTGAAATTAAAGCTGGCAAAACTGTAACGTCAGTTGAAATTCCCAACGTCGACCGAGAGCTCATTTACAGCGGAAAGCTCAAAATTGTTGTGTGTCCGCGGCGCACCACTAATGAATACTACACCACAGGAACCGAAACTTACGGAGTTGAACAAGCTTTATTCCGAGGCGCGAGTTTTAAAATTACAGGCTCTTCATTAGCAGAAACTCAGTTTAATAGTTCGAACAATCATTTAGTTCAAGGCACCAAACTGTTGCGATCACAAATGATCAATAACTTTCACAATTTGTTCCCTTCCGTTGACGGAGGGTTGATCGAGAGTAGCGCCATCACAAGTATCTCATTCTCAGCGAACAACGGTGCAACTTGGCAAAATTTTGCTGCCGGAACCAATCCTTCTATCTCGTTGTCAGGTGGTCCGAACATCCACGACGGGAATTTCTCAGGCTTAAATCTAAATGACTCTAATTTTACCAGCGCGGTCTCAGCGGCGGGTGCTGAAAACGTTCGGTTTAAGTTCACGTTAAATAATCCTCGCAGTTATGGTTTGGATGAAGCCGATTATATTAGCCCGCCGATCTCTTTTGTAGGCACTATTTGTTCGTCTCCAACTTTAAAACTTAAAGCTAGGTCGTCGGGAACACTATATGACGGAACAAACTTCTTAGAAGACTTTTTAGGGGTGACAATTACAAATGCGAGCGCTAAAACTGAGAGTTATAAATTCGTGTTGGACGGCCCCAACTGCGCCGGCATAAGTGCTCCTATCGATTACTTGCAGTTCCCTTATGTACAGTCTTGCTTGAGAGAACCCGAAGACGTTGATTTTGATGACCAAAGACCCTTTCATATTAAAGTTGATCCAAAAGATATCACAGGGGTTGATTGTAATTTCGGAGGAGTCACCATCGCAGTTGTGGCCCCATCCAATACAGGGTCAAATCGTATCGAGCGCGATCTTACGGGATTAACGCTCACTCACTCTAAACTTTGGGCTAAGATCGGTGCGTTTTTGACTCGAGGGGATAGCGCGGCCCCTGCGCCGTTGACTGCGGCTGGAAACAATAGGCTCCAGATTAAAAGAGCAATGCTTGGAGCCAATTCATCTGCGATGATTCCCGGTCAAATTCTTAAGCTCAATGATGATGGCCGTATAACCGAAAACACCTCGGCTGCTGTTATTGCAACTAACATCACTTGGCCTCCAAGTGTTGCACAGTACTTCACAAGACGATCAGGTCTTTCGGCAGATTTTGATTTAAGCCCTATTCCGACGGC
>CAZDFM010000143.1:0-6673 GCA_964504465.1 uncultured Pseudobdellovibrionaceae bacterium
CGGAAACGTATTGTTCGGTAGTCATTGGGGCTGCATAGAAGAATACAAAGCTCTGCATTTTGAGCTTTGCTACTATCAAGGAATCGAGTTCGCAATTGAGAGAAAAATCGGGCTATTTGAAGCGGGAGCGCAAGGTGAACACAAATTTCAACGCGGCTTTTTGCCCAGCTTAACTTACAGTGCTCATCATATTGTAAGCGAAGTTTTTAAAGAACCGATAAAACACTTTATCGAAGATGAAAAGCGTCAGTTAAAATTACTTTTTCGAGACTATGAAAACGTGACTCCGTTTTCACGTGCAGAAGATTCTAAAATCTAAGCTGAAAGATATTTACGAATAAGCCACAGAGGAATCAGGCAAACTCCAAACACGATGCAAAAAATAATTTCGGACGATTCGAGGCGAGATGGATTTTGAAGGATAGACTTTACCACTAAGCTAAAGGTGAATGCCGCCCAGCTCAGTATTAGCGCTAAGCCCAATTTTTTAATCAGAACAATTGAAATTGGTTTCTCAAGCAAATAGGTCACCTGAACGGCAAAGGTGAGTATTCCATAAAGCACAAACACCGCCGCTCCAGTTTTTACCAAGGGCGCAAGGCCTATCACAACCATAAACATAGATAACGAAAGCAAATAAACAAGAGTGCCAATGCGAAATTTGCTCAATTGATTTACCTGTTTATTTCTAGATGTAGATCTTTTAGTTGCTCAAGTGTTTGAGGATCTAAAGATGAGCCCTCGAGGCTCACGAACTTGTTTTTCTCAGTTGCACGAGGCGTAAGTCCGCTAAAGAGATTCCCCGTCACATAGGCGCAGCCAATCAGAGACTGAATTGACTTAAGAAGATGTGTGCAGTTTTTTTCTGCTGGTTCAATTTCAATTATGCGGCCATCTAGTAAGTCCACTTGGAGCCGGTTTGAACTAAACGAAAAAGTAAAATCCACTCTTTCGGTTCTACCCTCAAAAATTGTGAGAGCTGGAGATGCCACATTGTATTCTGAAGTTTTAGCTTTTGCGCTTAAGGTAAGCAGTCCAGAATCTATCTCATCGTTTATCCCTGAATGATTGATTGTGAGACCCGCCGAAAAATTGCCTGGCTCAACTTCAGGTCGAAGTACTTCCCAGAACCACCATGGCCTAACAAGTTGAATAATATTCGAGGCAAAAAGTTCTTCGTGACCTGTAAGCTCGGCTTGGCTCGGCTTGTAAATGAAGCTCTCAAGATGGCAGTTCGAAACGACATCACAAACTGGTTCAAGTCGCCCTAAAGCTTCTTTCTCCGCGATCTCAGACAGCATTTGCGCGACTGATGCCCGAAGCAACCGACGCATTTCTCGGTAGTTCCCTAACTGAACAGTGGCACTCGAGGTCTTAAGCCAATGCGCCAAATATCGAATACGTTCGCCCTTGTCAGACTTCACATATGCAGAAAGCTTTTCGGCAAGCTCGCTTTGGTCATCGAGTGCGGCTAAAATTCTTTGGTGTTCATTGAGTACAAGCTTTTGGATCAAAAGGGTTTCAAAGCGCGAAACTTCTTCATATGTTTGAAATTGAGCCGAGTTAGACAAACTCGCAGCTTGAGCGACCGAGACTCCCCATAGAATTACAACGGCACTCAATAAAGTCTTTAAATCTAGCCGAACTCGGCGCTTCATGGCGGTCCCTTATAATAAAAATTACCAAAAAAAAGGGCGTAACGTTGATCACTTGTTGGCTTTATATGCCACGAGAACAGATATTTTGAAATGCTATAAAAGTAGGATTTTCATTTTTACGCCATCCTGGCAATTTGGAGCTATTCTAGCTGCCTGGAGAGTTCGATTCTTTGTCTCGATAAGCCTAGAAGCCTCGTGCCCCGGCTCGAGCCACCGGTTAAAGTTCGAATTCGACAACTAAGGGCAAATGATCTGAGCCATATCTGAGGCTCCGCTCATTGAGAGTGACACAGGTCTGAGCCTTTAAATGTTTGTAATAGATCCTGTCCAAACAAAAGATGGGATATACGCTTGGAGAGCTCGGAGCAAGGCGCCCGGTCAGATTTAAAAATGCTTCTTCAAGTTTAAGTTGCTCACGAATTTTAGGATCTAAGTTTTCTTTCCAGTCGTTGAAATCTCCAACAAGCAGAGAAGGCTCCCCTAAAGGAACCAGCTGGTCATAGACATGCTGAATCTTTGCTAGCTGCCGCAGGCGTCCTTGTTCTCGTAGATCAAGATGAGTGCAAAACAAGTGCAGGTCGCGCCCCGCTATGGGTTGGACTTTCGCATAGAGAAGACCTCTTTTTTCAAGGTAATGATTTGTGATGCTTGTATTATGCGTAGTCAGAAATGGGAACTTCGACATGATCGCATTGCCATATTGGTAATCGCCAGCGGTCGCATTTTGCCCAAAAGAGTGATGTGGCCAAAGTCTATCGGCCATGTTTTCAAGCAAAACTTCGGCCTCAGGCTCGCGTAAAAACTCTTGTAAAAAGACAATGTCGGCGTCTACTAGCGGAATAAGTTCTTTTAAAATTTCCCAAGTTTTCTTTCGCGAAAAAAACGCTCGGCCTTTATGTATGTTGTAATTAAGAACGCGGATCATCAAGGTTCACATCCAGCGCCAAAAGCGATACACGAACCGCGCCAAAAGACGTTTCCAAATCGAGAGGTCTTGTATGCTGGTGATCTTTTTAGAATGTTGCATGTCGATTTCAAATTGCCTCTCAATTGCCAGAACCGATTCGGGACTCGCCAATACTACATCTAATTCTAAATCATTTTTAAAACTTCGGTAATTAAGATTACTCGACCCCACGCTGCACCACTTATCAATCAACGAAACCTTGGCGTGAAGAATTTGTGGAGAATACTCATAGATTTCGATTCCCCATTTTAACAACAGTTTATAATGAAGCTGTCCAATCCATGGTGCAAAAAAGATATCCGAACGCCCCGGAAGCAAGAGTTTCACATCAACCCCTCGCCTCGAAGCTCTAACTAAGGCTCTTAAAAGTTTTACTGGCGGATTAAAATAGGGTGTCGTCAGCCACACTCTCTGTTTCGAAAGCTTGATTCTTTTCACCAGATCTTTTCGGAAATATCCACGTAGCCGAAAAAACTGATTACTCCGAATAAAAGTATTTCGTCGTAAATTTTTAAACAGCTGAGACCTAGTAGAAGAGAAGAAACGGAAAATTTTAGACTTTGTCATTCTCCAGGTGAAATCGAAGATTTTTTGAACCAACACTACCGAGCTACTTTCAAGCCGAAGACCAGTTTCTCGCCAACCGTAAGACTCCTTCATTACATTCATACTGCCGGTGAAAAGGATCTTCTGATCGATTAAAAAAATTTTTCTGTGAGTTCGCCTGTTAAATTTTGGCCAACGATGAACTGCCCACAATCGGTGAAGGGGGTTAAAAATTCTAACTTGTACTTCGCCGCAATTTTGCGAGCTCATACGAGTTTGAAGCCAGTACAAGGAACCTATTCCATCGACCAAAAGACGCACTTTAATGCCACGGTCCGCAGCTTCGACGAGGAGCTTAAGAAGCTCATCTCCCAAGGTATCGGCAGCCCAAATATAGACTTCAATATCAACTGAATGCTGAGCGTTTTGAATATGACGCTTTAAATCTTCAAAGTATTCTCGTGAGTCGAAATATAAAGCTTCTGAGGCCATCACACACTTTTTTTCTACGCCGGGTCCTATAGCACTAGAATCAAAAATGACTTTATCGGCAAAATCAGTTAGATCCAGTAAATGCTGAAAATTTCAACTACCGCCAATAGTTCACCGAAGACCCTGCCACCGCTCGATAAATTGGGCTTCGGCCAGTACTTCTCTGATCATATGTTCTTAGCAAAATATGTCGAGGGCAAAGGTTGGAATGATGCAGCTGTGATTCCTTATGGACCTTTACTTGTAGATCCTGGGGCCTCTGTCTTTCACTATGGCCAGGCTTTGTTTGAGGGCATGAAGGCCTTTAGGCAAGAAGATGGCAAGGTCGTACTGTTTCGCCCAGAATTCAATTACAGAAGATTTGTCGAAGGTGCTGAGAGGCTTTGTCTCGAGCCGCCTCCTATGGACGTTTTTATGGAAGGGCTACGCGCAGTTGTAAAACAAGACGAGCGCTGGGTCCCCCATGCACCAAATACCTCGCTGTACATCCGCCCTACACTTATCGGCACTGAACCATTCTTGGGAGTTCGTCCTTCTCGCGAAACTGTCTTTTTTATTTTGCTCTCGCCTGTTGGCGCCTATTATTCAGAAGGCAGTAAGCCCATTAAAATTTGGACTGAAGAGAAATACCTGAGAGCTGCACCCGGAGGCCTGGGCGCTGTAAAAGCCGGCGCCAATTATGCCGGAAGCCTCAAAGCCGCTGTAGAGGCCAAAAAGAAGGGCTATGCACAAGTCATGTGGCTCGACGTCGAGCGACAAGGCATCGAAGAAGTCGGAACTATGAATGTGTTTTTCGTTTTCAATAACGAGGTTGTCACCCCCGCACTCAATGGTTCAATTCTCGGTGGCGGGACTCGTGATGCCATCATCCAAATTCTGAAAGAAAAAAACAAATCGGTCGTCGAGAGAAGAATTACCATCACCGAGGTTCTCGACCGCCTTAAAAAAGGTGAATTGCTAGAAGCCTTTGGCACTGGAACTGCCGCAGTTGTGTCTCCCATCGGCGAATTGTATTACCAAGGCAAAGAGTGGAAGATCGACAGCGGTGGCCCTGAATCCTTGAGCACGATGCTGTTTAACGAAGTCACAGGCATTCAGCGTGGACAAATCCCCGATACACATAATTGGATCACTCCTCTTTAACAGAGCTTACATTGACTTCGGCACACTCTCGGAGTTGAACTAGGTCATGCTTAAAACGCTGCCTGAAACTTATTGCCCCTATCCGTGGTTGCAAATTTCGACCACCCCTTCTGCAAAAGTCAGCATGTGCTGTGAGTCCCAGCTCTATGTGCCTAATGTAAAGTTAGGCGATTTTTTAAACTCTGAAACCTTACTCAATCTGAGACGAGAGCTTGCGGCTGGAGTCAAAGAAGCCGACGGTGGACGTTCAACTAGAATGGATGTGCTTGAGAGAGTCATCCGTGAAAAGGGCGAGCAAAATGTAATCGAGAGCCTTAACCAGAATATTCTAAATAACTACTTTGTCGCAACACCCGAACAACTCGATATCAAGCTCGGAAACACTTGTAATTTGAAGTGCCGAATGTGCACACCCACAAATAGTTCAAAAATTTGGGGTGAATACGTAAAGCATGAATCTCAATTTGCAGAATTTAAAGATGACTTCGATGGCGCCGCAGAAAATGAGAAAATGTCTTTCGCTCTACCAAGTCTAAGCGAGCTTTTGGAGGTGTCGTCTACGATCACAAGACTTAACATCTCTGGAGGCGAACCTACTCTTATGAAAGGTGTTCTAGAGTATTTACCGGCTCTGGTTGAAACAGGACTTAGCAAAAATATTCTTTTAACTTTTAATACTAATGCCACCCGTGTCGACTACGAAATATTAAAACTCTTTAGAGAGTTTCGTCATGTTGAGCTCTATCTCAGTATTGATGCCATCGGTTCGACTTACGAGTACATCCGTTATCCCGCTAAATGGCCTGAGGTTGCAAAAATTGTGACTGAGATACGAGACGTCGTTGGATCACACCATGATCTGAGTGTGAGCCCCGTGTATCAGGCTTTAAATATTTTAAATCTTCCCGAACTGCTCGATTGGTGCCAACACCACCGACTCCCCTGGCTACTTGGAAATTCTGTAATTCATCCTGTTTATCAAAGTCCTCACGCACTGCCACTCGCGATTCGTTCTGTGGGCGCGGCTCGCTTAGAGAGCTGGCTCATGCGCCAAAAGCTTTCGCCTTCGGACCAAGAGCGGATTGAGTTTACGATCCAACATTTGCGCAACGAAGAAGGCTATAATCCGTCTAATTTTGCCAAATTTATTCGACACAATGCAGTTCTGGACAAAATCCGTGGCCAGTCATTGAGTGAATCATGTCCGGAGCTTTTTGAGCTGATTAATCACAGCTATTCAAACCAAGAACTCACGTAAGAAAATAAGTCTGGGCAAGCAGTTCGAAAATTTTGTCCCCGAATTTTGTCGAGAGTGCGCGTATGAGCAACAAAATCAGATCTAAATTTTAGATATTCGCTTTCATCATGACTGAGGTATTCCAAAATTTCGTTGAGTGGAAAATAAGCCTTATTGTTTCCGCCTTTTCCTTTTAAAACTTCGAGTCGGTTTTTGGCCTCTGCACGAGCGCCCTCAGGCAATATCAAGGCACTTTGAAATCCCGGAAAAGTTACATGACCTCCACAATGGAAATGTGCGCCCTTGGCAAGGGCCCATTGATGTATGTCACCAATTGAAAGTGCATTTAGAGCCTGAAGCGTTGGGCTCACAACAATACGCATGTTCTCTTGCGCAAACTCAAGGATCTTGTCCATGCTTTGATCAAGTTCTTCCCATCGAGCAGGAAAGCGTATGTATTCGTAAACGCTACCAACTCCGTCAACACTCACATGAACTTCAACTCTCTTAAAATTCTGAAACAACTGATAGAGCTCTTTATTAAACAACAAGCCATTCGTATTAAAAGTTAGATGTATACTCTCTGCTAAGCCCTGTTCAACGAGCAGGCGGACATAGTCTTTAACGAGC
>CAZDFM010000144.1:0-6670 GCA_964504465.1 uncultured Pseudobdellovibrionaceae bacterium
GTCGTAGTCATTGCCTGCGTACTGGGACGCCACACAGACACAACTTCTGCAGACAGGAAGTTCAGAACCTCCCGTTTTGGAATAAATCCCAGTGCCTGAACCATCAAGAGTTCTACAGCTCTGCCCTTCTCCCACTTTTACCAAAGTAAGACCCGTCGGAACATTTGTGACAATGGGTTCAACTGGTGGCAAATGTTCGATCCCGTTTTTGACGATGTCTTGAAAAATAGGAAGAGCAAGAGCTCCGCCAGTTGAGCTGGTGGATTCCGGAAAATCATAGCCCACCCATACGCCGATGACAAAACGCTTACTGAAGCCTACGAACCAATTATCTTTTGAGTCGTTGCTGGTTCCAGTTTTACCGCCAAAACAAATTTGTCCGCCTATCCCTAGGTTTCTATCTTCGCAATTTGAAAGTCCGAGGGTGTCCCTAGGAAAGCGCCTTAGCTTTGAAGCAGTTCCGGAGTTGGCCACCTTCACCAGCAGAGCTTGAATCTGAAATAGCGCCTGCTTGTCGTGGGAATGAGGTACTGCGACCGTCTCTTGTGCACTCTCAAAAAGTAAGTTCCCGGTGCCGCTTCTAAGATATTTAAAAAAGCTCGGTTTGACGATATGGCTGCCATTAGCAAAAAAGGTAAATGAGGATACTAAGTCGAGGACCTTTAAACCCTGTGACCCTAAGGCTGTCGATGGAATGACTTGAACAGATTTGCTATCGTAAAGTCCAATATCCGTTAATAGCTGAACAAACTCTTTTAAATTTGAAACTGGATCTGGACCAAAACGTGGATTCATTAACAGTCCGACCGCGGGTTTATTCTGAGAAGTAATAAACGCTTTTTCTAACATAATTAAGGCGCCACCAGAACCTTCAGAAAAGTTATCAGGCTCATAGCGCTCATAATCTCGGGCCTCAAAAACCACGCCTTGATTTTGTATCATCGTATAGGGTTCGAAATATTTATTGAGCGCTAAATAATAGAGCCAGGGCTTTAAAGTCGAACCCGGTTGTCTCACGGCTAGCCTCGAACGATCAAAGAACTTCGAAGACTTAGGAGCATACCCGCCATAATTAGCTAATACTTCTCCTGTTTCGGAATCCATCACAACCACTGCGGATTGAAGCTTTGGAGACACAAGATAAAAACTGTCCCTATCTTGGTTCACCCAGAACACTTGCCCGACTCGAAATTCATTTTTCTCAATTTGGCGAGCCAAGTGCCGCGCGTGATTCTCAGATCGGTAACGAGTTGCCAACGACACTGGACGTACAGTTTGCCCGTAATTTAGCCCAACTTCTGTGGCCGTTGCTTTTGGCACCACAACCAAAACATTTTCTTTGCTGCGCCCATCGAAAACGGCCGCATACATGTCTTCTCTAGGAGCGATGGCTTCAATTCTTTGCGCAAGTCTGCTGACCAAAGTTCGACTACTCAAGTCTTCCGTAGAAGAGTGCGAAGGCGAAAGGCCCAGAGTTTTTAATTCGTCGGCATTTAGGATGCGAATACAACTATCGAGCTGAGGCAACGCGTATGGAATCTCGTAAGCGTCCCGAGCCTCCATTGGTAGAGTTGAAAACCGACTTTCAATTTCTTTTTGGCGAATTCGGGCAATGATTTCGTCGGCATTTTTAGGCCGCGGACGTGGAAGAGGTACGTCGCCGGAATCCGTTTGAGGAACGGCTTGAGCTGGTTCTAAATTGACTTCAGGTTCTTCCTTTAACAAGTTCTCAGCAGGGACAGTTGTCTCCTCTACGGAATCTATTTGTAATGGTGGCCGACCACGATTGACTTCGTTGAAGCTTTTAAACTGCCCTTCGACCGCACCCACGCAACGCGGACTAATTTCAGTTACAATAATTTGACCGACAAAGACGGCCTGGCTTTCGAGGCTCGCTTTCAGGGTGGTTTCTAATTCTGAGGATAAAGGTAAAGAAAAGTTTGAGGGAACCTGATAAAATTCTTTTTGGCTTTTCTCTCTGTTGCCTCGATCGCCCAGAAAAACACTCACATATGAGTTCAACTTTAAAGAGTCTAAAGCAGCTTGAAGGGCAATAAGTTCGCTACGAAGTTCTGCCGAGAAGTCTTCCATGCCCGCTAATGCGACTGCACTCCTATCGTCTAATGCAGCCTTAACTCGACTGACCTTTCTGCGATCAGAGTCATACTCGTCGAGACGCTTTTGCACACTCTCAAAAACGATTCTTTGCAATTCAATGTCAATCGTCGTGGTAAGTTCACCTTCGATAGCTCGCAAACCTTCTGGCAAATGAATACTTGATGCTACAAAGTCTTTTGCATAATTTTTTAAATAGATATCGGCGGGCGGTTGCTGCTCCTCTAAAGTTGCCACGGCTGTCCATTGAGGAAGATCTTCAGCTAAAGCGGCCTCTTTTTGAACAGAATCGATTGGCTCAATACCCGATTCGGCAAAGCTAAGCTTCGCCATTTGATTGAGGACATATTCTTTACGTGGGATCGTCCATTTTTCGTAATTTGCTGGTCTCGCGTAACGGCTTGGAGCTTTAAACAAGGTGGCAATAAAGGCCGCGTCGGCAAGGGAGAGCTCACTTGGAGCTTTTCCGAAAAAAATGCGGGCAGCTTGATTGATTCCCGTCACTGAGGGACCGAAATCCATTAAATTTAAATACTGCTCAAGCACATATTGTTTGCCAGAACCGGGACCAAGTTTCTCATGATATCTTTCGTAAACTTTGGCCCAGTACCACTCTCGGATTTTTCTTAAGACTGTTTTAAATTTTGGTTTGTCTTTAAAAATAGTCTCATTGTCTTCCCAGGAATTAAAATACAGATTTTTTAAGAGCTGCATTGTCAAGGTTGAACCACCCGTTACACTGCTCTCAGAAGCTTTCATATTGTAAGCCATTCGGACAAGCGAACCTAAATAGACACCATCATGCTTAAAGAAGCTTTCATCCTCTGCCGCAATCAATGCGCGACCTACAAATGGAGATATCTCATCATATGAAACCCATTTCCCCACGTTGTTTGAAATAGGTCCGATATCTCTTCCATTTCGGTCATAAAGGGTCACGGGACCAAAAAATCTATAACTTCCAGTAGAATCTAAATCGGCTCGAGTTAAGACCGAGATTTTATCTTTAATAAAGGATTCAATCGATTGAGCCTCTGTTCGTGAAAAAGCTTGGGGATCAAACTTAGGCTGACAGAGCCGGCGCAAAACTTCTTTGGCAGCTTGGGTTGAAGATCCAACTTCGGCCAGATTATCAGAGTTTTGCTCAACCAATATGCTCGCAAAATTAAAGAGTTCTTGTTCTGAGAAATCTAACTCGGCTCCGCCCGTTTTAAAAAAATGTCGGCAAGTTTGGTGAGCAGCCGCCAGTATACTTAGACCGGTGTGCTCCGATCTAAGACTTACGGGATCGACCACGGTATCGAAGTATTTCTGGGTTGAATCGTTATGTGGAATGTACTGATGAAGGGCAAAAAGCGCAGCTATGACAAGTTGGGCGACGATATCCATAATCTACTCCGCGTTTGGATCTTCATCCGACTCTGACTGCTGATCGTTTCCAATCACCCAGTTAAAAAATCCTGAAACTCCGTCGTCAACGCTATGGAGAACTTCTTTTCCGAAAATCTCGGCTCCCTTGGCAGCAGCGCCCAAGTGATCGCCGCTTGCTGACGATTCACGTGCTGCCTGAATGCTCTCAGCTTCTGAAAGGCACGATCCCACACGGCTAATATCTTTTGTGCAGCCATTTAAAAGCTTATCAAGGCAAAGAGCCTGGTACTGTTCATTCGAACAGCGACCCACAGCCCAAGCACCCATCTTCGTTACCAGCTCTGATAAAGGCTTCAAGCCTTCAGCACGGTTTTGTTGTTCGGCAAGGTAGCCATCATAACTTGCGATGACTTGAGTCGGAATTTCGAAGCCTGAAACTAAACGATAGGCGACTCTATCTTGCTCAATTACGAAGGCGACGCTTTTAAATGATAAAATAAACGGAAGCATGGGGTTTATTTTTTCCCAATCCGCATCAATTCCTTTTAATCGTTCCATATCGAGTGCAATTTCGGTTTTTCCATCAATTACCGTAATGTTCACAGCATCGAGTGCATCAGTAAGCGACGCTGCAACCTCGTCACTGACTATAGAACTATTTGCCTTAGGCGCTGCTGGGGCACTTCCGCCAAAGGAAATAGTTTTGCGTTCAGGCTGGGTGGCAGCTGAAGGCTTCAACACCTGTCGCGCATTCTCCTTTAAACGTTCAGCACTCAAGCGAACTTGTTCATCCTGGGCTAGCTTTAGGTCAGAGGGCGATGTGACTGCCGCCAATTCACACGTCGCTTCGCCTTTCAAACTACAAAGCGCTTCGTTTGAAAGATCCAATAACTTCAGGAGGTCAGCGGCGGCAAGATTTCCTAAAATTTCAAATGTGACGGTACTTTTTTGAGCGCTCACGTCCGCTAGCTGCAAATTTAAAATGCCTTTTGATGAAAGCAGTAGCTCAGTTTCATTTTTCACAACGTGAGCCGTATATTCCGCTACAATCTTGCCCTCTTCGAGAACACTTTCTTTTGAAAGTATGAAACTCGAAGTTTTATCAAGATTTGGAAGACGTTTAAGAAGGGCTCCGCCGAGAGTGTCCACGATAAGGTGAAGTTCCGAATCAAGCCGAGTTTTCATTCGATAAGGCGAATCAGCTGAGGTTTGGAGAGTAAATAATAACGTCGTAAGGGCCAAGACTGGCAGACTCAATAAAAATGAACGCATACACACCTCCGAGCTAGGTAAATAAAATTCATGGATCTACCAGCCGTGGCAGATACCGGCTTTCAATGTAATGCCGTGCATAACCCAGAATTATGTAATGCGTTATCACTGCGTGCACCTGATGTAAAAAAGTTAGGCGGTTCACAGACTTGCCTCTGTTGTGCTAGAAAAGCTCATGAGTACAAACCAGCCCCCACATTACGACGTAATGAAATTTAATGAGTTTTTAGACAAATACTCTCTCCGGGTGCCGTTCGCTCCCGAGGAATTCATCGCCGATGGGGATATTGTAGAAGTTTACACAGAAGATTTTGTTCAGCTCTACAGAAACAATAATTTCTTTAAATACTGCAGCTATGATCTCAAGACCCTACTCCAGCATCCGTTCGATGTTTTATTTCGTCGCGATGAAGAAGTGACTCGTAAAATTGCGGAGCGAGCACTTGAATGCTTAAACCACGGAAAAGGTATCGAGCCGGTGGGGATAGAACCTCACCTGATGCAAGAGCATTTTGCACGAAACAACCGGGTGTTTCGTATCGAACATAAGTACTGCTCGCCGGTCTTTTCAAAAGTCACGGGTCAAGTCATGGGATTCTTCTGCAGTCAGCGAGCCACGCCGTTTGGCCACTCAAACGTAAGCGGCCTCGGTTTTCTTCCAGGTTAAGCGGCTTTCCGCGCATATTTTAAATTGCGTTCAGTAAGTTCTAAGAAGAAGTTTTTGTAAAGGCTCGATGTTATGAGGAGAGCGTTCTTTACGTTTTCGACTTCATGCTGTGGCAATTGAGCTACAAAATTAAACAGCTTATCAATGTGCTGAGCATCTTCCTCAACGTGCACTCGTAAATATGTTGTGGCTTTGGGGCCATACACCTTGAGACAACGCTGGTAGACCTGGGGCCCTATATCTGCCGCAAGACTCAAATTTTCTAGATAAAGGATACAGCCGAATAAGCTGAGTGGACTTTTATGTTCGATCATAAAAAACTGCGTTTGCCAAATCGGAGGCAGACTCATCAAACAAGGCATGAGTTCTGACTTTAGAACTTTTAAATCATGAAGAACTAATTTTTCGTGATTTTTTTCTTCATGCGCATGCTCAACGAAACGGTGATGAAAGTTATCATATTTGAGATCGCAACGGCTGGCTGCTGACGTTAACAGGCGGCATGCCTGGCTCAAAAAATAGTACATATTCGAAATAAAATCGACGTAGGCCTCTTTTTGTTCCCATGGATAGCTCACAAAGTAGGGAGAAACTTTTGCAAGCTCCGTATAGGTAAGTTCTCGAAGTGAGGAGCTGTCTGAAGAGGGAGTGTTTGTTGTTTTCATGCGGCCTTTAACTTTCTTGATGGCTGGACTTGATCCAAAAGTTGCTGGATCATCTGCTGCACATCAGGTTGTGGATTGGGTTGAATGTTTTTAGGGTCAAAGATCATAACATCTACTTCAACGTTATGAAGTGGAAGATTCTCATATGCTGGTTGGGCTCCGTACATCTTGCACATTTTATTTACGCTTCGGTTATTGCGAGCCACGGTCATAACAGCGTCATAAGGACTATGCGCAAAATACTGAGTCGAAAACCCTCCAAGAACTTCACCAACATTTTGATCCGCGACTCTTCTAAAATCAGGATGTACGGCCATATATTCTAAGGTTGCCAATTTTTTGATTCCTTTGCGCACAAGTTCTTCGGCAAGAGGCACTCCGAGCTTAGAAAAATAGCTGTGCTGCCGTTCCCAAGTATTTGCTAGTTCGAAAACGCAGTAAGCGTGAAACGCGATTGGAGTTTCTCCTTTGAAAAAACCCACGCGGTAGTCGAAGCGAAAATAGTCGTCTTGCAGGCCTCTCGGGTTGATATTGAGTTCACTCCAGGTATCCTTCCATACCGAAAGGTAAAACTCATAAA
>CAZDFM010000145.1:0-6662 GCA_964504465.1 uncultured Pseudobdellovibrionaceae bacterium
TTTTAAATCCATTTTTTATTTGTTTTTGTATTTTTAAAAAATATCCCGGCCTTATTGACCTTTTTATTAAAGTATAGTTCTTTTTGTTTTTTAAGGGCCGGGTCGTTTGAAAATAAACTGGCCGCGACTCCGGAGATAAAAATTTGGTTGGCGATTTTTACGTCTTCTTCTGAAGTCAGAGCCATTTTAGCTTCTTGCCAAAGTTGTGCGCCGGCTTCCCAACCAAGAAACGCGACGGTCGTACCGACAGCCTGCTGTAAGAACGCAGCAAAGAAGTTTCGGCCAGCAGTAGTGGCAATCATTTGGTTGATGGCTTGCAGTGGTTTGTGAAGTGCGGCCGAGGTCCCGTGCGCGCTTAAAAAAGCGGTCCAGAGTTCAAAATTGTCGAGTACTTTAGCTGAGGCAAAAACTGCGGTGCGAGCAAGTTCTGCTCCATCAACTTTGCGTCCTTCAAGCTGTGCGCGCAAAAGTTCTCCACGCGTAATCTCAAGGGCTGCGAGCACCATAAGCATCGGTGCAAGTTTTGCGGCGTCTCCGGCTAAACCAAGTCCCGGAACTTTTAGCCCAGTGCGCGCTTGTTCTTTCGCCATTTTTTCGTCGAGTGCGACACGAACGGCTACGTTATCAAATAAAAATTTTGTGGTGCTATCAAAGTATACTTTTGGAGTTACGTTCGCACCTTCGTTAAACTTGGCTTCAATCGCATACACACCCACACCGCGAGCGTGAGCCATCCCGGCCTGTAAGACCAGAGTGGCTGCGATAAAGAAGTTAACTAAACGACGAAACAACTTATTCTCCCTTACAGATTAACGAATCTTAATGACCTGTCGGCCAGCTTCGATTGCACGTTGTTCTAAAGATTTAAACTCAGCAGGATCTTGTCCGACGACGCCGTATTTTTTAGCCCCAGCCTGATCTAAAGTGTATTGCTGAAAGGCTTCGGTGATATTGGCAATTCGGTTGCTGCCGATTTCGACAGGATAGAAAACCTTTACGTCGACTTTATTGCCTTCAAGGTTTCTGTATTCTCCGACATGGTCAAAACGGATTGTTTCGCCAATATTTGCAAGCTTCTTGTTAATGATGTCGGCTAACACAACGTCGACATGTGCCTTGTACCATTCACGAAGAGATCGTGCTCCGTATACGGCATCGTAACCCATACGAGCGGCATCTGCGATAAAGTTACGCGAGAACTCGAGGTTTAAACCATGACTTTGTTTTACGTGGTCAGCCTGCATCTTAAGTTCAATTTCGGCCACTTTCATGGCTTCGGCTTGAGACAGACGTTCAAAGGTGATCATATTGAGTCGACCCATCAACTCTGTCACAAGGCCTGCTCTTAAGCGAAGTTCGCGAAGAGTACGATCTTTTCTCTCTTCAGCAGAGAGATTTTTAAATTCGGTCTCACCGACGATAGGTTCAAGAAGCGCTTTTTCAAACTTAAGGCGTTCGTCGCTTCCGGCAACCGTGGCCATATAGTTTGCTGAAGCGTTTGAAGTCATAATTAAAATCGTATTTCTAAAGTCAATCGTGCGGCCCTGACCGTCGGTCATTTTGCCTTCGTCTAAAGCTTGTAAAAAAAGTTTTAAGACGTCTGGGTGCGCCTTTTCAATTTCGTCGAGTAAAACCACAGAGAACGGATTGCGTTCAACAAACTCTGTGAGCACTCCGCCTTTATCAGAGCCCACGTAACCGGTGGTGGAGCCGATCATCTTCCATACGTCAGCCTTAGACTGAAATTCGGCCATACTGATCTGGATAAATTCCATTCCCATGATTTTGGCCAGCTGTTTTGAAATTAAGGTTTTACCTACGCCTGAGGGGCCGTCAAAGAGCTGAGCTCCGATTGGGCCATTTACGGGGCGAACGTTGGCGTAGCGAACTTCGATAGCTTCTGCGACTGCTTTTATCGCAGTTTCGTTTCCGACGACGCGGTTGGGAAGCTCTGTTTTAAGCTTGTTGATACGGGTAATGTCGTCTCCAAGAATTACATCCAGGGCAATACGTGAACGAATCGAAACCCATTGAGCAATCGCCCGGCTATCTACGTATGCTGGAATACCCGAAGCCGCTTGGTGAGTGCGAATTTCATGAAGCAAAGCAGCTTTACGATCCGTTAATTCTTGAACTTCAGGGCTGTTTTGAATTCTCTGGCCCATTCCTAAGATACCTGTTCGACGTGTCTCTTGAGTGGTTTGGCTGAGTTCAGTTAAACGTTTTTCGATTTGTGCAAGTTCATGATTCGCATCAACAACGACCGAAAGTTTTTTAGCTGTTTCTTCGGCTGTCTTTAATTCGGCCTCGGCCTCGTTTACTTTGAGTTCATAATCTTTAACCATTTCTTCTGGTAAAAGCTGAGCGTTCATCAAATCGCTTTTAAGTGAAGAGATCAAATTTCTTTTAGATTCGATTTCAGCCGCAAGTTCAGCCATTCCTTCTGAGACACCTTTTTGTCGAAGTGCCAGCTCGGCCGCTGAACGATCTAACAGTTCCAGCGCGCCCGAAATTAATGGTTCATTGCTCATATAGCGGTTCATATATTTAATTGTGTCTTGCAAAGTCGCATCAGGAATTAAAACGCTATGGTAACTTTGAATCTGAGCTTTCTGAGAACGTAAGATATTAAGTGCGTCGGCTGTAGACGGCTTATCCATATAGCGCTCAGTAAATAGGTTCTTTAAACCTTGATCAGTTGAAATGTCTTGGCGAAAGTTCATGTAATTGGTGGTCGCAAAAACTCTTAAAGCAGGGTCAGCCAAATAAGATTTTAAGACGTGTGCTAGAGTCGCCGCAGTTGGATTGGTTTTTTGATCTGAAATTAAATCATGAATATTGTCGATCACTAAAACTGCGTTCTGCGCTTTTGCATAATCGGCAATTTGGCGAACTAAACCGTCGACCTGTTCGGGCGAACCAAATTTAAGAGCAAGTACATCAAGACCCAAAACTTTAACGCCCTGACGAGTGAGTTCTTCGGCTAAACCCATGGCAACAGAAGTTTTCCCGCCGCGCGGGTCACCCACTAAAAGCACATTGTTTTGTGAACGGCCGCTTAAAACCACAAGAGCATCTTGAACCGTTTTTTGTACACCGATAGGACGTTGAAAGTTGGCTTGTTGAACCGTGGCGCTAAGGTCAATTAACAAGCGTGCAATATCGCTTGAGGTGTTGTTGACGTAAACGCTGCCGCCACCGCCGCCCGCCATTTCGGGAAGAGCTGTTTGCGCATTGCCATTACCCTGTGCCCAGCTCAAGGGTGAACTGCACAGTAGAACTGTTGCGATAATGTTGTAAGCCAATAGTCTCTTAGAGCTTTTCATAAAAACTCCTCCCGCTACGGGCTTAGATGAGCAACCAGTGTTCCTTAGTTCAAAGGCAGGATTTATCGTGAAAAATCGGGGAGTTAAGGGCGATTCGAGAGGGACATTAAAGTGTTGAACTTTAGAGGGGACGCCCATTTTTGACACCTGTTTTGAGCTTTTTTCAGTTTGAGCTCGGCTTCAAAAAGGTTCGAATTTTCGCGCTGTTATCCCGGTGGCCACGTGAGTTTGCGGCCACCTAAAATATGAAAGTGTAAATGGTAAACCGACTGGCCACCATATTCGTTTGTGTTGGCAACCACGCGGTAACCTTGTTCGGCAAGACCTTCGGCTTTTGCAATCTCGCTGATCTTAATCATCATATGACCAAGTAGACTTTGATCTTCGGGTTTAACCTCGGCCATAGAGACAATTTCTTTTTTGGGAATCATCAAGATGTGAGTAGGAGCCTGCGGAGTGATATCTCGAAAAGCTAAGCAAAGATCGTCTTCGTAAACGATCTTGGCCGGAATTTCTTTATTGATGATTTTGTTAAAAATTGTAGCCACCTAAAACCTCTTACATCATTTTGTAGTCAGGACCAGATCCACCTTCGCGAGGTTCCCAACGAGGGCCCAAGACATCGGTTGCTTTGCAGTCGATACAATTGGGAGCATTAACCACAAGTTTATCGCCCTCGCGTTCATACACTCCGGCGGGACAGACATGCGAATAAAAGTCGGCAATTTCAGCAGAGATATCTTTGCCGACAGTGAGGTGTGAAGGAATATCGTCACGAGTTTTGTTACCAGAAAGGTAGACTGCGTCCACTTTGCTGATACCCACTTTAGGTGCGAGAGCTTCATTTTTTGAAATCTCTTTTTTCTCGTCGGCATCTTGTTCGGGAAAGTGCCCGTCACCGGGGAAGGCCCCCTGAGTTGCCGTCATCATCACAGCCTTCACACCGCCCACATAAAAACCTGATTTAAAAGCATGGCGCATATTGCGTACCTTTTTAAGGTCTTCGCCAACCGAGCCACTACGAACGCTTGCTGTGTAGGGTGCGAGGTTTGCGGCTGAAACATTGTTCTTTTTTAAGGCTTGAAAGATTGAGCGAGCCGCCAGTATGCCTGACATCATCGCGTAGTGAATTCCTTTAAGGGCCGGAACGTTTACTAAGCCCGCGGCATCGCCTAAAATCAAAACTCCATCGCCATGCAGACGCTCGGGCAATGAATTGTATCCGCCCTCAGGGATGGTTTTTGCTCCCCACTCGATAATTTCTCCACCTTCAAGAATAGATGCGAACAGGGGATGCTGTTTCATTCTTTGAAGTAAACGATGCACATCAAGATTGCTTTCTTTGTAATCAAGTCCCGCGACTAATCCTAAAGCCACAGTGTCGTCGGTCATCGGATATAAAAAGCTTCCACCAAAAGCTGACTTTGGAAGCGGCCAGCCCAAGGTGTGAATGATTTCTTTTGGAGCCTTTTTTACTTTCCAAAGTTCTTTTACTCCCAAAGCAAAGACGGGCGCATATTTTGATTTAAGTCCCTGCCATTCGCAGTACGCCTGAGCAAGAGGTCCACGTGTGCCTTCACTTAACACGACAACTTGCGCCGAAATATCGGTGGGAGGCATAAACTGTCCACCAGGCTGGCCGTCACGCTTAAGGCCAGCTGGAGTTGTTCGAACACCGATCACTTTTTGGTCTTCAACAAAAAGACTTGCCGCCGGAAATCCGGTTAAAATATTTACGCCTAATTCTTCGGCTTTACCGCCGAGCCAACGAACCATTTCACAAAGTGAGCCGATGTAGTTGTCATGGTTTTGCATGGTTGGAGGGGTGGGAATCTGGATTTGTCCACCTTCAGTGAGGAGGTAAACTTTTTCGCTGTCGACTTTTTTCTTAAATGGGAAGTCCGAGTCTTTTAAATCGGGAAACAATTCACGAAAACCTAACGGGTTTACGACCGCACCCGAAAGACTGTGGCCTCCCAAAGTTCCGGCTTTTTCTAAAACGCCAATTTCGATTCCAGAAAGCGTTTGGTCGGCTGCACAAAGTCGTTTGAGTTCGATTGCACCCGCAAGCCCGGCAGGACCTGCACCTACAAACACAACGTCAAAGGGGACAACGTCGTCACCTTGAGGTTTTTCGTTCAAGATTAATTTGTTTAAAGGAAGTGGAACCTGAAACTGCGCCGGGATGAAGCTCTTGGTCGACATTAAAAATCCTTTCGGGATTAATTAAAGTTAGACCATCATGTTTAGGATAAAGTCTTAAGCTTTGTCACTCAAAAGGCTTTAAATTTAAAGACTTGGCGCCATGACAGGGTGCGAGCGTTGCTTTGAGCGCTCCATAAGGCTTTCATGTGTCCCTTTGTCTTCAGGAGAGTTGGGTTTGCGCAGAATATATTCGCCGTTTGACTTCATATCCCAAGCTAAGACGCGGTCATTGAGACTGAGTTGCAAACTCTCCCAGATCTTTTCTTTTCCGCCACGATCAAAAATTGGGCATACGACTTCGACGCGCCCTAGTAGATTTCGTCCCATCCAGTCCGCCGAGCCGATATAAAATTGTCCATCAAGCGGGTCGCCTTGAGCATTTCTAAAATAAAAAATGCGTGAGTGTTCTAAAAATGGGCCCACAACAGACACCACTTCGATATTTTCACTTAACCCCGGCACCTGTGGTTTTAAGCAACAAAAACCCCGCACGATTAACTGAACTTTGACGCCCGCTTGTGAAGCTTTATACAAAGCTTCGATGATGTCTTTGTCTTCGAGCGAATTGCACTTGGCGATAATTCCGGAAGGCTTATTTTTTTGAGCCTGTTCAATTTCTTTTTGAATCAATTCAAGAAAACCTGTTTTCAAATTGATCGGTGCGACCATCAAGGTGTTGTAATCTGATTTTAAAGAGCGGCCAGTTAAGTAGTGAAACACTTCGACTACTTCACTTGTGATTTCAGGTCGCGCCGTGAAGTAGCCAAAGTCGGTGTAGACTTTGGCTGTTTGCGGGTGATAGTTGCCTGTCCCAATATGTGTGTAAGACCTAAACTCTTCTTTTTCGCGGCGAATGACCAAGGCTAATTTAGAATGGGTTTTTAATCCAACGATTCCGTAAACCACATGGGCTCCGGCCTTCTCGAGCATTTGGGCCCACTGAATATTTTTTTCTTCGTCAAAGCGCGCTTTGAGCTCAATTAATACAACAACCTGTTTTCCGGCTTCTGCAGCTCGAACCAAGGACTGAAGAATACTTGAACCATCACTGGTTCGGTAAAGTGTCATTTTGATCGCAACCACATTGGGATCAGTTGCCGCATTTGCCACGAACCTTTCGACAGAAGCCTG
>CAZDFM010000146.1:0-5872 GCA_964504465.1 uncultured Pseudobdellovibrionaceae bacterium
AAGGGAATGATTGGCGAGATTCGTGCGCGTGCAAGAGTGCTCAGCGAAAGCTACAATGAGCTCGGCACGACCTTTAAGATTAGAGCAACCGAGGACACGCTTAACTTCTTAAATAAAAGACTAAAAAAGTAGGCTTAAAAGTGGCGTTAAAATCAACCATCTTTAAAGCTACGCTTTCTATCTCTGATCTCAATAGAAACTACTATGAAGAACACTCTCTCACACTTGCCCGTCACCCCTCAGAAACTGACCAGCGCATGATGTTTCGACTTGCGGCCTATGTGCTCAACGCTGAGGAACATCTAGAATATACAAGAGGTATCAGCGGCGAAGATGAGCCCGACTTATGGGAGAAGTCTTTAAATGGCGAAATTAAA
Organism: uncultured Pseudobdellovibrionaceae bacterium; assembly: GCA_964504465.1. Classification (GTDB taxonomy): domain Bacteria; phylum Bdellovibrionota; class Bdellovibrionia; order Bdellovibrionales; family UBA1609; genus CAZDFM01. The sequence continues at coordinate 378 of CAZDFM010000146.1, forward strand.
CATTGGATAGACCTTGGGCAACCCGATGAAAAACGGATCCGCCAAGCCTGCGCCAAAGCTTTGAAGGTCACGATATACACCTACCAAAAAAATGCCGCTCTTCCGTGGTACGAAAGTATTAAAAATAAAATCCTGCGTTTTAATAATTTAGAAATCGTGCATCTTGCAACAATGGAAGGAGCTGAAATCGAATCCTTAGTAGATCGCTCCATGAAGCTTAGCTGCACCATTCAAGAAGACCAGATTTGGTTCGACAATGGCCGCGCAAATCTTAGGCTCGAATACAAAGCGCTGAAAAACTTATGACAAACTCGAATAACACTTCTGAATTTAGCGTATTGACCTCAGAACTCGAGGCTCAATGGCACTTGCAAAAAAACAATTTCGATAGCTTCCCTGCCCTTGCGGCAAAGTGCCTTGAAAACTTCGAATACCAAATGTCAAAAGAGCAATTGGATCAGTGGCTAAGCAACTGGCTTTTAAATTTAAATCGGCTTCCCGAGCAAATTAACGTGCACAATACGTTCGGACAGCCTCCCATTACGCTGTTTAACAATGGCCTCTTTGTATTAGATCTTTATATCTGGCTTAACTTTGATACATCTATACATAGCCATGGATTTCGTGGTGCTTTTAAAGTTTTGCATGGCTCATCCCTACATGAGACTTTCAGTGTGCAGCCTATCACAACGTTTTCAGATGATATTATGCTCGTTGATTTAAAAAGAGCCGTTCGAGAAATTCTCAAGCAAGACGATGTTCGCATAATTGAGCCAGAAAAACTGCTGACTCACCGAGTGATTCACCTCGAAAACCCGACCATTACTTTGTGTGCCAGAACGGTTAACGAAACTAGTATCAAGCAATGGCATTATTTTTCTAACGGCCTCGCGATACAAAAAAAATTGCTTTCAGCGGACCTGGTCAAAAAAATCTATTTTGCACAGTATTTATTGGGGCAAAGCAAAACCAGAGCGAAGAGTTTTTTGACTTCTCTTCTTGATGGTCTAGAAGTTTCAGTTCAGATGAATATGTACGAAGATCTCTGGCGCGGAAGCCTTGAACTCAGCGACGAGGCGCTTCAGTTCTTCGTTGACGCAATTATCGAGCGGCACGGGAGTACTCCGTGGTTTCAGAAGTATGAAGAAGCAAATCCTGAGCTCTTAGGCCTTCTTGATGCAAGTGAATTTAACGAACCGGGGTTTCGTTTGCTCGGACACTTCGTTAATAGCGATGAGAAATTCGCTGATGGCTTGCCTCTCCTTGAGAAAAGTTTTGGTCGCAAAATCCTGCCTCAAGAGTTAGATCAAATGCTTCAGGAGTTTCGGATTGAGTCCAAAGCGCAGCTTGCAAGAGTACAGAAATTTCTTAAGGTCTAGGGGACATAAAATTTCTGCGTCAAAGTGAGACACATTCTGCTCAATGTTAACGATACACGGCACTATTTAAACCCTTAGCTTGGGTTTTGTTTTCATTCCGACGAAAAGCTAGCAGAGGGCTAAAATTATTTAAGCTCTCAGGTTTTTTGGAGGCACCCGTGTGCAGATTCTTAGCTTACCGTGGTAAATCGATTACAATGGATGAGTTACTTTACCAGCCAAAAAACTCCTTGATACGTCAAAGTGCAAATGCGCACGAAGCTGAAGAACCACTTAATGGCGATGGTTTTGGTGTGGGCTGGTACACTCCAGAAATTGAATCCGAACCGGGTTTATATGTCTCTATTCGTCCCGCTTGGAATGACCGGAATTTAAAGTATCTCTCAAAGCATGTTAAAACTTCGACCTTGTTTGCCCACGTGCGCGCGGCAAGTGAAGGCGAAGTTTCAGAAAGCAACTGTCATCCGTTTCACAACGGTGATTACCTATTTATGCACAATGGTGGCATCGGAGATTTCGCAAAAATAAAACGGTATGTGCGAAGACTGTTTTCTGACCAAATTTACGACTGGATCCGCGGGCAAACTGACTCTGAACATCTTTTTGCGATGATTCTAGAGAATCTAAAGAAGTATAACAATCCAAGCCCACAAGAGCTTGGGAACGCCGTAGAAGCTACAATAAAGCAAATACAAGAAATCAAAAAAGAGCATGGGATCTCCGAAGACTGCTATATCAATTGCGTGCTTACAAACGGCAAAGTGATGGTCGCGGTCCGCTATGTTTCAAATCCCAATGAAAAAGCATCAACCCTGTATTATTCCGCAGGTGATCGATATGAATGTCATGATGGTGTTTGCGTGATGAAGACCGGCGAAAAACAACAGTCTGTCTTAATCGTATCTGAAAAATTAACTGACGTAGCCAATGAGTGGATTGAAATTCCAACTAACGGTATGTGCATTATCGATGAAGATCTTAAAGTTCATGTTCGCGAGTTAAATGACGGACAAGGAAAAATCAAAAGTGCAGAGGCTCCAAAAGGTTCGGGATTTGTTCCCACTAGAAAACTTGCCTAAGTTCACTGTGACTTAACTGGTTCTAGGCGAACCAATTTGCCGTTGTCTGTACTAAAATACAGCAGCCCATCGTGACCTGTTCGAACATTACGAAAGCGCCAGTTCTTGTCTTCAAGCAGAACCTCTTGTTTTGCAATCTTCTGATCTTTGATCACGATGCGCCGGAGATGCTGCCCACTGAGCGTCGCTAAAAAAAGGTTTCCTTTCCATTTAGGAAAAGCGTTACCGTTATAAAATGCAATGCCCGAGGGTGAAATTGAAGGAGCCCAATATGCGACGGGTTGTTCCATTCCGGGTTTTTGAGTCCCCTCACCAATTTTCGGTCCCCAATATTCTTTTCCGTATGTGATCACGGGCCAACCGTAGTTCGCACCTCGTTTTAAAAGATTAAGCTCGTCGCCTCCTTGAGGTCCCATTTCGCTCATCCAAATATCGCCGGTCGTCGTGTCACGGACAATTCCTTGCGGACTTCGAATTCCATAGGCCCAGATCTCGGGTTGAGCGTCTTTTTGTTTTACAAACGGATTGTCCGCGGGAACGGAACCATCATCTTTGAGCCGCAAGATTTTGCCCAGATGATAAGAGAGGTCTTGTACTTCATCCCGCATATTGCGTTCGCCGATTGTTACATAGATATAACCTTTTCCGTCGAACTCGATGCGAGATCCGTAGTGAATTTCGTTTTCACTCGGGGCGCGTGCCGAAAGAATTTTTTTAAACTGAGTGAGCTTGTTTCCGTCAAGATTGGCCATGGCAATTGCAGTCGTAGCCTTATCCCCTTTTGGTTCGGAATAGGTCAGATAGATGCGGTTATCGATTGTAGGATGCACTCTGACATCAAGGAGTCCACCTTGACCTTCTGCAGCCACCTGTGGGACGCCTGAAATACTGGTAACCTTTTTTGTTTTAGGCGAATAGATTCTTAAAGCTCCGCTTCTCTCAGTAAAAATAATTCGCCCATCTTTAAAAAAATCAAAGCCCCAAATGATATCTTTTTGCTGTGCTAAAGTTTCTAACTTAAATGACGCCTCTTCAGATTTATAAATTGGCTCTTCGCTCGAAGGTGCGGCTTCAGCTCGAAGCATGGCAAAAAAACAAATGAGAACCAAAAGGCCAATATAAAAAGGCTTTAACAGCATGTCGACAAACTCCGCTTTTAGCTGAGACATTTGGGGAAACGAATCGAGCTTTAATTTTTAACAGGTCTTTTCTAGAGTAACGAATTTTTCTTTAAATATGAAGAAAACTGCACACACAACTTTGGTAGAAATTGCTAGTCTAGCTGCCATGCAAACAACAAATATCTACTCCGATTTCGAAGCTGAACTGAATTCACCTCATCCGACCGAAAATCTTTTTCGTCCACTCGACGGGCGACTTTATCCCTTCCAGAAATATTTTCCCAGTTTGACGTTGCTCAACAAAATGGCAGTTGTTTCACCCGAGATCAAAAACTTCGTCACGCAGCCAAATTATCCGTCAATAGCGCTACAGTCTTACCACCAAGACGATTATCAAGTTGGGATCTACAAAAAGTTTGGAACGGGCGAGAGCTGGCAGAACTTAAGAAAAGACCTGCTCTTTTTTGTGAAACAGCAAAAACAAACTTCATCTCCCTACCTTAGCTTTTGGGCCGTCTTTGAATCCGAAGACTTTAGCGAAGCCGACTTTGAGGCTGCATTATGGATCGAGCTTTCTATGCTCACCACCGAGGCGGATCGAGCTACAAATTGGGCTCAAAGCATTTCAAGAGAATCTCAAGATCCGAGTTTTAGAATTAGTTTAAGCGGGACCGACTTTTTCGTACGAGGCCTTCATTCCCAAAGCAGCCACCTCGGACGCCGATTTGCTTATCCTACCTTAATTTTTAATGTGTTTGATCAAACGGAGCAGATTGATAGGCCGTTACCTGAGCCACATTCTTTTGTATAAACTGGCTGACACAGCCACTTAATGCCTGCCGTGTTATCGGTTTACAAAGGTAATCATCGAAGCCTTGCTCAAGGCATTTTTCACGATCACCTTTCATCGCATGCGCGGTTAGAGCTACGACAGGCCCCACATAAGCTTCGCGACGCAATTGATGGATGGCTTCAAAGCCGTCCATCTCGGGCATCTGAATATCCATAAGGATTAAGTCATAGTCTTTCTGATGAGCTTTTTGAACTCCATCTCTGCCATTTACCGCAAAGTCTGAAGAGATGCCCATTTTATCCAAAAACGTTTTTACGATAATTCTGTTCTCGGGTGAATCTTCGACAATCAAAACGTGGGCATCACCCGTTTTAACCGGAACACTTCTTACCGCTTCATGGCTTTGTACTGAACTATTTGTAATCGCACCTGTAGACGCTTCGTTCGAATATTCGACTTGGATGTGCACCTTAAATTCACAGCCGTTTTCACACTGATCCACGTTTAAGACCACGTCTCCTCCCAGGAGGCGCGCCAATTTACGGGAGAGATAAAGACCCAGTCCTGTCCCTCCAAATTTTCGAGTCATAGAGCTATCGGCCTGCATAAACGGTTCAAATAAAGAAGTGCGCTGTTCTGGCGCAATGCCAATTCCGGTGTCTTTAATTCTAAATTCTAGACGGCCATTTGACGAATCCTGTGGAACAAAGCTCACTGCAACGCTGACCTCTCCCACAGTTGTAAACTTGATCGCGTTCCCGATTACATTAAGTAAAATCTGTCGCAAACGAAGCTGATCGGTTCTAATTGAGGTGGGTAATGCGCTCTCATGGGACACTTTAAGAACTAATCCTTTTGCGTTTGCCTTAACCAAAAGCAAATTGAGGATGTCTTCAATCATTTTATTAAGTGAAAAACTAATCGGCTCTATTTCGATTTTTTCTGATTCAACCTTCGAAATATCTAGAACTTCGTCTACCAGATGAAGAAGCTGATGCCCATTTCGCAAGATTGTTTCGATCTGCTGTGCACTTTCTTTTGGAAGGTTTGGATTATCCAAGGCGATTTCGGCAAAGCCTAACATCGCCCCTAACGGCGTTCTAATTTCGTGGCTCATGTTTGC
>CAZDFM010000146.1:5882-6610 GCA_964504465.1 uncultured Pseudobdellovibrionaceae bacterium
AAACGCTGTCTTTGCTCGGTTAGCCTCGCTAGCTTTAAAATAAAATCGAGCGTTTTCAATTGCGAGCGAGGCACGTTTAGCCAGATCTTGCGCAATAGCCAAATCGAGTTCACTGTAAACTTCTGCGCCTATGTCAGAAACAAGTGTCATCGAGCCAAAAACATCGCCGTGATACACCAAGGGCACGATAATGAGTGAGGTTGGATCCTCTAAGAGTCTTTGCAAAAGAAACTTGTGGGCCACCGACTTCTCAAGTTGATCGCGATCATAACTTTGCCAAAGAATTCTTTCGCCATTCGTCAATAGGGTTTGAAGTAGAGGCGGTATTTCTGAGGTCGTCTTTTCGAATTCTGGCAGCTTTGTATTCTTAAACACGCAGACCGCATTTTCGATTTCACTACGGTCTTTGGAATAAAAATCGATTATACAACCGCGAGCCATATTCTGCACAATGACAGACGCAAATGAATTTAGTGCCTGAGTGATATCAAGTGATTCGTTGAGTTTTGCAGTTGCTGCCGCAAAAAACGCGAATCTTGCGGCACTCTTCTCAGCTTCTGCACGAGCGGCTTCTGCTTGTAACAGCTGTAACCTTTGCGCTTCGTTAGCTTTGCGTTCGGTGATGTCTTCTGAGATTCCTAATAGATACTGAGCCTTTTGATCTTGTCCTAAGATCGGAATCTTGATTGTGTGCAAATACCGAGTGCCCGTGGGGGTATGAAGTGGCT
>CAZDFM010000147.1:0-6558 GCA_964504465.1 uncultured Pseudobdellovibrionaceae bacterium
CAATACTCCTGAGCGCACCGTAGTTAACGAAGGTTTTGCGATTCCCTTTTATTACTACCAAGAATTTTTGGATATGAATCCAGAAATCAAAGCTAAGATCGAAAAAATGGTCAATAGTGACCCATTAATGAAAGTCACAATTAACACTCCTTACAGAGCAAAAAAACTCGAAGAGATTCGTACAATGATTGCCGGCTATGAAGACGCTGATGGCAAATACCATGAGCCGACAAACAACATCAGCCAAGCTCTCGTTGATAAGTTAATTGCAACCTATGACCAAGTGAAAGATGTCAACGGCGTTCCTAAACGCATGAAGCACAGAAGTTCAACTAATTCTGAAGATCTTCCTAACTTCAACGGTGCGGGTCTTTATTCTTCTGAGTCTTACAAACCCGAAAAAGACGGCAAAGAAAAAAAGCGTAAGAAAAAAGAAGAAAGCATGAAAGAAGTCCTTCGTAAAGTTTGGGCTTCTGTTTGGACTCTTCGCGCCTACGACGAACGAACCTACTTCAATATCCCGCACCTAGATGTAAAGATGGCGATGCAGGTCAACCCTTCGTTTAAAACTGAAAAAGTTGACGGCGTTGTGGTTACAAAAAATATTGCCAACGAACCAAGCCTACAAGGAAAAGGCGTTTATATCGAAGCTCAGCGTGGAGACACTTACAGCGTAGCTAATCCAGAGGCCGGCACTCGCGTCGAAAAAATCTTAGTGTTGATAAACGAAAAGCAACCACTCGATACAGCTCAATACAAGATCAACATTCTGCAAAAATCAAATATCGCAGACGATATGCTGACAATCCTTGATCAGCCGAACGCAAATCCGATCATGACCGAAGAAGAGATTAAAGATCTCGTCTATCAGTCTATGAAAGGGGAGGCACACTTTCGTCCGCTTCAGGGCAAAGGCGATCCTGCCTTCACTTTAGATTTGGAATTTAAAGTGGATCTTAATTCAAAAGGCGAAAGAGCTGTTTTCTTAAAGCAAGCTCGTCCTTACATTGATTAATATTTTTTCAAAGTTTAGGCTTTAAGAATTCTTAAAAGCCGCTTTTTAAAAGGGTTTCCGCACGGAAACCCTTTTTTCGTTTCAAGCTCGGCAAATTCTTCCTATTCCGAAGTCAAAGAGAGGTCGGGTGGACTTGTGGTTCCCCCGGGCCTTGCATAAAATCTAAGCATACCGAAAATCAACCTATAGCTCATGGAGGAGCTTGATGGTCACATCACGTGCTAGCCGCATCCTTGCGGGTTCTGTCCTTTTTCTTTTAACCAGTATGACTCAAACAGGTTGGGCTGTAATGCCAACCAATCCTGTGACCGATTCAGATTTTACCCGTTTACCAAACGGTACAAAATTAAGTGAGATTAGAGTGAGCGGCTCAAGACTGTCGCTTGCGAAAGGAAGCGGTAACTCCTTTTCAAGTTCTAAGCAAAAAGCCTACGAAAAATTAAAGCAGGCCACTAAAGACCAAACGAACCACAAAGTTCAGTGGGTCTTTATGGATTTAGATGCAAACCGAGTCATTGATCAAAGCCTAAGTGCGGACCGGGCTATGTTTGGAGCCTCAACTTCGAAGATCTTTGTGGGTGCTGCTTTGCTCGACCGCAAAGGTGGAAACATCTCGAAGTCTCAACTTCAGCTGATGGCCGATATGTTAGTCGTATCTTCCAATACGGCTTGGACCAACTTACAAAAACAAATTGGCGACGGTTCAGCCGATAAAGGCCGCGAGCGTATCTACAATTTTACCCAGCGTATGGGCTATGAGAAGACCATGGGCTTTCAAGGTTATTGGGGCGATGTGCACGGTAATGAGCTGACTGCGAGCGAACTGGGCGAGTTTATGCATGACCTCTACAAAGGCAATTTTCCAGGTGCCGAAACTGAGTGGAAAATCATGCACGCTTGTCGAACCGGGGCGAGTCGTGGGAGAAAATATCTACCTAAAAGCCTTTATGTCGGCGGCAAGACGGGGACTTACCGTGGCAGCACTGAAGACGCCGAAACTGGCCGCTCTACCACTGTTAATGTAAAAAACCACGTTTTGACCTTCCATTCCGAAGGCCGCCAGTACGCCTTGGCCGTTTTAGCCAATGATGGTTCTGACGAATCCGCCGCACTTTTAGCGGGAGGGTTATACCGTGAGTACGCAAGCCGTTGATTCTATTGGCCTAACTAGGATCCTATAATAAATTCTGAGGGCCGCTTTGGCCCTCTGTTTCATTCTGAGCTTTCCCAGCAATTTCAATAAGATGTGACGAATTTTGTCCTATGTAATTTTTTCAATTCTGATAAACTAACTTTGTCAGAATGCGCTGCGTCGTATATATTGCCTATTGCTTAGGCTCCAAACTGCGCACTGCATTTAGAGAATTTTACGAGGGATAGATTCGCGATGCTGGATCATTCGGTCATTAAGTCGACTTTTATAAATGCTTCAACACTAGACATCGTCTATGCGTGCCTACTTGCATTTATCTTAGGGGTCGCAATCGCCGTGGCCTATGTAAAATCATTCCGCGGACTTTCTTATTCACGAGCCTATATCCAGTCCATAATTTTTGCCCCACTTTTAACCGCAATTGCGATGCAAGCCGTAGGCGACAGCGTAGCACGTGGACTTGGAATGATGGGCGCCTTCGCATTGCTTCGGTTTAGAACCAACATCAAAGACTCTCGCGATATGATGTTTATGTTTGCAGCACTCGCAGTGGGGTTAGGTTGCGGAGTTTATTCCTACGACATCGCCCTTATCAGCACGATCTTCTTTTGCCTTGCGGTTTTTGCCGTACATAATATTCCTTTCAGTGTTGAATCTGACTTTGACGCCATCCTTAGACTTCAAGTAGATAACAGCCCCACGCACCAGAGTGCTGTGGATAGCGTACTGACGAGCAAAGCTCGCCGTTTCTCTCTTATCTCAATGCGTGAGATGGGGCAGGGGGATCGTTTGGAATTATCTTACCAATTAAAAATGGAAGAAAAAGAAACAGAAAGCTCAATTTTAAATGCTCTTGGCAAGGTTTCCTCGCTCAGAGACGCTCACCTTTTTATTCAGGATCGTGCACATGAAGTCTAAAACTCTCAAACACTTAAAAGAAGTTTTTCACGTCAACAAAAAGCTCGTGATCTCGGTTGCGGTTGCGGCATGTGGCCTCGTCGCACTTCAAGGTTATATCAGTGTATCTCAGCTTGAATGCTTAGGAGTTGCCGAATCAAAAGAGACAACAATTGCCTTTGAAACCGGCGTCGTAGTTAAAAGAATTTTTGTTCTCCCAGGTCAAAAGGTCACTAAAGGACAACCGCTTTTAGAAGTGGAGCCTGCAGAGCTCAACATTCGAATGCTTGAAGTCCGAACTGAACTCGAAGCCTTAGAGTCTGAACTCAAGTTTCGTAACTCTCTAATGGACTCTTTTTCTTCTAAGAAGAAGGCAAAAAAACAAGCCAAAAAATTAAAGGGTGAACTAGCTCCAGAAGTTGCGAAAGAAGAAGACACTTCTCCCATCGCGCAACAAGTGGCTGGCTACCGCCGTCAACTCGATGAACTTAAGCGCCTTCAAGGTCAATCCGTTCGTTTTGCTGAAGAAGATGGAACTGTCGCAACTGTTACTTATGGTGTGAATGAACAGGTTCCTCCATTTCAGCCGATCATTACCATTAGCTCTTCTGTACCCAATTTAGTTTACGGCTTTATTCATGAAGATCGCCTTTCTGATTTTAAAGTAGGCGACCGCATTGCGGTTGAAACTATGTCTCAACCGAAGCGTGGCACCCAAGGTAAGGTTGTATCCCTCGGAAGCCGTATTACTTTATTCCCAGAACGCCTTCAGACGGCTTTCGGTACCCTCTACTGGGGCCGCGAGTTGATCGTAGCGCTTCCAGCTAACAATCAGTTTTTTATGGGCGAAAAAGTTCGTCTTCACTCGCGATCAATCGCTTCATTTACGGATTTAAGCTCAACTGCTTTTGCTGACACTGTAAACGGTTCGGCACCCTTTCGCGAGAGAGTTCCACTTGAAGGCGGGGGCCTCGTGTACTCTCAAGCCGACGGACAGCTTTTAATTGTGGCTGACGACAACGGACCAAATAAATCTCCGTTTTGGATTATGAGCACACAAGATAATTCAGTTCTCGAGAACCTAAAAATTGAAAGCCCAGAAAAAATCGAAGATCTTGAGTCTTTGAGTTTTAGCAACGGTTACTACTATGCAATGTCATCACTTGCGCGTGAGGAGACAAAAGGTAAGGGCAAAGGCCTTGGCGAAATTCTTGCGAAAAGAACTCGTATGATTCGTTTCCAAATTGTGAACGGAGTAGCTATTGTCGACCGTGTTGTTGAAGTTCGAAATTCTCTATTAGCGGCTCTTCAGCAATCGAGCTTCCTTCAAGCTGTAAGTTCTAAGCTTGATGAAAAACTCGAGATCGAAGCTATGACTATTGACGGAAGCGATGCTTATATTGCTCTTAAAGAGCCACAATTAAGCGACGGTTCTACGTTTATCATCCAAGTTAAAAACATTGTAAATCAACTTGAAGCGAGCGACGTTTCTCAGCTTGATATTAGTGTGCATTCGTTGGTTTGGTTAAAAGATCCTGCATGTAAAGATGCCAGCCGCATTACAGATTTGGTTAAGACTTCAACCGGGCTTATGATCACCGGAAACTGCAGCAAAAAAGAAGCGATCAGCCAAGTGTGGTGGCTTCCAAATGGTGCGCCTTCGCAACAAGTGCAAATGATGGTGTCGATCTCCAATGCACGTCTTGAGGGTATCGCAGTAGGTTCACAGCCAGGTGAGTACTTCTTGAGCTCGGATAACGGGAAAGACTTCGGGTCTGATTTCTTTAAAATCCAAGTTAACGAAACTCAGCAGTAGTAGGTCATGAAATATTGGGGATTCTGTTTTTTGGTTCTTATGACCTCGCCGCAGGGTTTTTCAAAAACCCTGCATGAGCTTGTGAAGAATGAACTAAATGCCCAACAGCCGCCTAAAGAAGCGGCTTTTTCAACTCCTCCGGCTATCGTGGGTTATGTTCCTATCCAATCGTTTGAGTTTAGAACCGGTTACGATTCACTCGATGAAGACTACGATGCGAATTCGAACTTTAATCAAACGCTTAGAGACTTAAGAAATATGACCCAAGCTCTTCGAATGAATATGAAGAGCTTTAAAGAGATGAGTAAAACTCAAGAATCTTTAGATATCACGCGCGACCTGATTAAATCCGAGAACGCTTCAACTCTTAACGAAAGCCTATTTCAGACCTACCAAGGGGTTGTGGAGCGCATCTTTAACTCTCGGCTCGTTTCGGTACTAGGAGATCGGCAAGAGCTCCTCTCGGCGCTTATAGAGAAGAATTCTCTCACCATGGGTCTAACTAAAGTGAACACTAAGTTTTTAGTCGATCACCTTGAACAGCAACAAAAGGTAGAAGGCCATCTCGGTGCAGTAAAAGCTCGCGAGAAGAATTCTTTCAGCCCTGCTGAGTCAGAAGCTTTAAGTCGAACGCTTTTGACCAATATTTCTTCTCTAAAAAAGAAACTTTTAATATTAGAAGAGCCAGTTGCACTCGAGCTCAAAACGAAAAATTTAGAAAATCGCCTCGACCGGCTTCATCAAGAAGTGAACTGGGCAAACGACGAAAAGGTCTTGAGTTTCTTCGAGCTTAAACGCGATCAAGTAACAAACGACACGGCTTTTCGATTAGGTCTCACAATCCCTTGGATTCGTTTTGACGGGATAACCAAGGCCCGTGAGCGCGCCATGATGCACGTAAAAGAGCGAGCCTTTGAAAGGCAATCTTCAGAACTCAAAAATGAACTCAGAATTAAGCTTGCTGAACTTCAAGCCATGGGTGCACAAGTCGAAGCTCTCGCAAGCCGTTTAGATAAAACTCGTTCGATCGAGCAAAAGCTTAAGGGTGTGAAAGACGTCGAGCTCAAAACGGTTATGAGTGATTTTACTTTTGAAACCGAACTCGATGTTTTGCTCTTGGCCTATGAATTCTATCTTAATTACCTCGAATACTTAAAAGACATGGGTACTTTTGCCCATGCTCAAAACCAAGATCTACTGCATGCCGATTGGCAGAGTTTTTCTTTATAGGACTAAATGGAACTGAATAAATGGAGTTGATCCGTCGAGAAATAAAATTTCAGATTCCTGAGCGGCTTGTTGAGCCGATTTCGGAATACATTTCGAAGTACTGTGAACTCGATAAGTACTCGGCCCTCTCTTCGGACCATTATTACACGATTAATTCGCTTTATTTTGATAGCGACAAGATGGAGCTTTTAGAAAATAAACGCCTTAATCTTCCGAGGCGCTATTCGATGAGGCTACGCAGTTATGGCGACAACCCAAAATTTCCGGCCTTTCTAGAGATCAAACAAAAAAATGACCAGTTTATTAACAAGCGGCGTGCTCCGATCACTTCGTTTGAAACGGTGGATTTTTTTAGAGACGGGATTTCCCCAGAAAACAGCCAAGACCTAAAGCATCCCTTTATGCGTAAGGCTTGCTTTGAAATGCTCAAGCTAGGGCTCAAGCCAC
>CAZDFM010000148.1:0-2676 GCA_964504465.1 uncultured Pseudobdellovibrionaceae bacterium
TGAGCACGAGTAAGATCTTTCGTCCAAATACTTGCCGACAAACCGTAAGGCGAAGTGTTGGCCCATTTAACAGCTTCATGCGGATACTTAAAGGGATTGACCGTAACCACAGGTCCAAAGATTTCGGTTTGATGAATCTCAGAACAGTTAGTGAGATCACGAATGATCGTAGGTTTTAAAAAGTAGCCCCTATCAAAAGGCGCTTCTAACTGAGGAGCCTCTCCCCCGGTTAAAATCTGACCCTTTTCTTTGCGTGCAAGTTCAATCGCCGAAGTCACTTTGTCTAAATGGGCTTTTGAAACCAAGGGTCCCATAAAGGTCTTTTCATTTGCGGGATCACCCACCACAAGCTTTTCGGTTTCTTTTACGAATTCGGAAATAAACTCTTCGTAGATATCATCTTGAACCAAGATCTTTGAGCCACATAGGCAGATCTCACCCTGATTTAAAAAACTCGACCGAAGAGTTGTCGCTACCGCTAACTTTAAATCTGCATCTTTAAGAATGATGTTGGCGTTTTTGCCCCCGAGCTCAAGACTTAACTTTTTAAATTGCCCTGCAGTCGCTGAAACAATCTTTTCACCCGTTGCGGTCCCGCCCGTAAAAGAAATAATCGGAACCCCAGGATGAGACACCAAGGTACTTCCGACAGGCTCTCCGCGACCAAACACCATGTTGACGACGCCCGGAGGTAGTCCTGCTTCATTTAAAAGTTCGCACAATAAAAAAGCAGTCATCGAAGTAAATTCAGACGGCTTACAAACCGCAGTGTTACCAGCTGCGATGGCTGGTGCAATCTTCCAAGTCAAGAGGTAGAGCGGCAAATTCCAAGGAGAGATTAAGCCCGCCACACCCAAGGGCTGGCGCAGAACATAGTTAATGGCGGTCCCGTCCATGTCGGTGGCCATTTCTTCTTTATGTAAAACTTTAGAAGCAAAAAAGCGAAAGTTCCAAGCCGCACGTGGAATGTCGACAGTCCGAGCTAGAGAGATGGGTTTGCCCTGATCTTTACTTTCAGCCGCCGCCAACTTTTCTAAGTTTTGCTCAATGAGGTCGGCGACCTTATAAAGAATCTTTGAACGGTGTTCGGCTGTCGTGTTTTTCCACTTTTCAAAAGCCTTAGTGGCCGACTGGACAGCCAAAACCACATCAAGTTCGTTAGAGTCGGCGATCTCAGAGTAAACTTCACCAGTCGACGGATCATAGTTCGGCAAAAATTTGCCGGAGTTAGACTCTTGAAATTTTCCGTCGATAAAATTTAAAATTCGGTTCACTTGAAAAACTCCTTAAGAGACTGGAAGTCTCGGGGCCACTTCTTCTTGAAACCACTTCATCGAGTTCATAACGTATTCGTTGTCATGGTTATTAAAATCAAACCAAAGCATTATACGGTCTTCAGGATGGTACTTTGAGAGTATTTGCTCGGCCACCTGTTCAGGATGACCCGCAAGCGCATTGCCAACCGCTTGCGCCACTTTGTTTGAATCAAGGGTACCTTCCATTGCGCGCCAGTAGTTTTCCCAAGCGACGGTCGCGTGTCTTTTTGCGCGTTCCGTTTTTTGAGCATCACTGATGCCCTTTTCGGAGTTGATAAAAATCATGGCGGTACGAGGCATGTACTCGCGCTTCCAAGCTCCACCTGTTGGATGAAACTCGGCCACCATCCTACGGTGAGTTTCTTCAATTACCGCAGGAGGCGTGATCGACAAATTAAAAACTCCAACCGGCAATATCTCGTTGGCCTTTTTTTGAATCTTTGGATCGTGTGTTCCAATTGTAAGCTTTAACAAATCAAGGGGCGCATCAAACGGAATCACTCCTAGCTTTTCGAAATTATAGAAGTTCTTAAGCGGAATTTTATCTACAGTCTGACCATGTATTTTTAAAACCTTTTGCCAGTCTTCATCCGTTCTAAAGTCAGAACGTTCAAAGTAGATCGATTCAATGTCTTCAGACGAGATCTGCTCGCCCTTTAGGAGCCTTAAGAATATTTCAACAGCCTGAAATAGAATCTTCCCCTTCATAACCGGCCAGCCTGCTTGCTCAAGCTCATTTCGCGGAAGAACCCCATAAGGGCGATTTGAAAAATCAAAACGGCCTGAGGCAAACCCAATATGGAGCTTTCGTTTTTCTGACTCGTCCATACTGTGATAGTTCATAAAAGTGCGAATGGCTTCGGCGTGAGCAATAGGCCCGCCGTTACAAAGAATATTTCGAATGGCTGAGCCCACATTGATGTTTTTAGTTTGCTGAAAGATCTTTGAGGCGAGCTGCAAGATGTCTGTATTGAGCCCAATCTCCCCTTTAAAATTAGGAATCACTGGGTTTTCGGTTTGTTTTTGGATTTCGCATGACAAATGAGTTTCTGCGACCCACGCGGTTTCAAAACCTAACTTGTCGGCTAAACGAACTTGATCGAAGAAGTTTTTAAACATGACCTTTTCGGTCGGCATATAGCCTTCAACATCGGTTTGGCAGATCGAAAAAAAACAGTCCAGCTTCATAGCGCGCCTGTTCTTCCGCCATCAACTGGCAAGTTAATCCCATTTACGTAAGACGCCATTTTAGAGGCTAAAAACAAAGCGGCAGACGCCGTCTCTTGAGGTGCTGCAAATCTTCCGGCAGGAATTGTGTCGAGCCATTGTTTTGCAATTTGTTGAGGATCAACATTCATAC
>CAZDFM010000148.1:2686-6545 GCA_964504465.1 uncultured Pseudobdellovibrionaceae bacterium
CATACGTTTTGCACTTGCGGCTTTTAAAGCCTCAAGGCGGTCCGTCGCTGTATAGCCCGGAAGAATATTGTTTACGGTAATCCCAAAGGCGCCTAGTTCGTTGGCTAATGTTTTAGACCAACTCGCCATCGCACCACGAACTGTGTTTGAAACTCCCAAGTTAGGAATCGGAACTTTAACAGAAGTTGAAATCACATTGATGATCCGACCGTAACGCTGCTCTTTCATTCCGGGTACTAACAACTGAGCAAGGGTTTGAGCGGCCAAGATATGAGTCTGAAAAGCTTCAAGCAAAGCTTCGGGCTTGGCATCTAACAAGGGTCCCGCGGCAGGTCCGGCACAGTTGTTTACTAAAATGCTGATGGGACGCTCTTGAACTACAACATGAACTCGCGCTTTGAGATTATGGTAATCCGACATGTCGACAACGAGATACTCGTGCGCAGGATTTTTCTTTAAGGTTTTTAAAGTTGTTTGAAGGGCTTCTTCTGAACGAGCAAGAAGTACGAGTTCGGCGCCAGCTCCGGCCAAAGCGATCGCGATCTCTTTACCGATTCCTTTTGAGGCACCGCAAACTAGGGCGCGGTGACCGGTTAGATCCATTGTGTTCAACTGCTACCTCTTGTTTTCTTAGGGTCTTTACATAGACCCGAATTTACGATTCTCATCACTGATTCTGTATACTTATGTGTGCGCGCATTGTGGCGAATCTTCGTCACAAATGCAACGCCCTGCTTCGAGTTATGTTGTCCGCGAAGATATTAAAAATTCTTTGGCAAAGCCAGCATAACGTCCGGCGCTCCATAACTTGAGCTTATGCATCCGATTGAAAAGTAATTTTGGAAAATCTAACAAAAAAAGGATATGACTACTCATCTATTTTTCTCAGGGGTGAGAAAGGTGGGTGGGTGACGCAAATGGAAAAGCGGCACCGGAGACTGCGGGGGCAGTCAGACCAGGGGGAAACCAAAGATGGGGATTCGTTCGCATGCTGCGGCGGCGGCTTTAGTGCTTCCGCTGCTCTTCTCAGCCACTTCTTTTGCGCAGAGCATTCTCAAAGAAGAACTTAAACTCCCCACCGAGAAAAAGTGGGGAATTGCAGCGACGCTGTCTAGCGCGTCATCGCTGCATAAAGATACCGACGACAATCGGACAGCGCAGTCACGCCTCACGATTGCGCCGAACATCCGTTTAAGTGACCGCCTCAAAGCGACGGCTTCGATTTCGGGCGTGCAAGAGATGAACGGCGGAAAAAAGTCTTCACTCTCAAATACAAGGCTGTCACTTTCGCACGCTCCAATTGTGGTGAGTGAGCGTTTGCTCTGGTTTCCAACCGTGTTTACGGATGCGCCTACAGACGCTGAAGGCCGAAAACGAAATACTTTTCGCGGCAATATGGCTGCACAAGCTACAGGTATTTACAGTTTTAAAGCCTTCGACCACGCATTTAGCGCAATCCCATCTGCCCGCTTCACACGTAACTTTCACCGCTTAACTCGAAACGCAGATGATTCAGCCAATATTCAGCAAACCGCACTGACCTCGCTTGCGATCGAAACTGGCGTAGCTAAAAACCTGAGCTTTAATGTCGGCGGCTCTTATATTTACGGCTGGACTTATCAAACGAGTACAAGAGAGCAATTTAGTTTTTCGCAAGAGTTCTCTTATGAGGTGGACAGAATTTTGACCGTATCTGCAGGCCATTCAAACGACGCAGACGTTTTTGCAGCTGACGGACAATCTAACAACGTCCGACTTTTTAATGAGAACACCTCGGCATTCTATCTCAGTCTGCGCGCGGTTTATTAATGGGGATTCAATTTTTTAAAAGCTACAAAGTTTTAAGTTACAAATTTTTTTATAGCTCAGGGGTGAGCCGTAAAAGCCAAGGGGGAACAAGAATGAACAAAACCAAACTTTATGCCGCAGGGATGGCCCTCATCGCGGTGCTCGCAACAGGATGTACCGCCGAAAAGCCGCAGAAAAAAGTATTAAGAGAGGACGTCCTCTCGAAAGACTTGATCGAAGCTGTTGATACTCAAGACACTTCTTCTCTTCGTGCAAGAGCGGACCGTATCGTATCGACTGGGACAAAGTATATGTTCTTAGCGTCGGTCTCAACAAGTGACCGAAAAACTGGCGCAACCTTCCCTTACTATCAAGGCGAAGAAAATATGGTGAAGTTTGAGTGGACCAAAAACTCACTTCGCGTATTAAACGTAGAACGGGATCCGCGATTTGCAGATAACAACGTTAACTTTAAACCCGTCTTAGAGATCCCAGTTGATCACGTCGATTACAAATGTTCAGAAGACGCTTACGGCGATTGTACGTCAAAAGAAGAAGAGAACAAAGAGATCGACTCTCTTCGTAGAGGCTTCTTTAAACCTAAAATTTCAGATACCGAAGTGCAGATGCTAACAGGAGTTCCGCTTTTGGGACCTTCTGGTGGAAACACTGGTTGTGCAACAGAAACCAGCTCTCGCCTTGTTGGGTATGACTTCTCGAAAGATGCGATTAATATCGAGATTGAAAGAACTTTTTTAACTAAGCTCACCTGGAACTGTATTTCAAGTTTAGTTCAAAGCTGGGAAAGCTTGTCGGATCTAAGCTTTACGACACGCCATTATTTTTCGATCGTAAAATTAGACCATTTAAAAACTAAAGACTACCGCCCGATCGTTTACAGCGAAACCGAAGAAAATCTTTTTGGCTTCTTTAAAAACGAAGAAATCACTTTAGATATCGACGGCAACGACACTGTTGACAGTAAAAAGATGTTCCTCAATCGGTGGGCCCCTAATAGAGTCGTAAACTATTATCTCAGTCCAAAATTTAACGACCCAAGATACAAAGTTATTAAGCAAGCCACTTACGAAGGCGTTGATGTAATCAACGAGAGCCTAAAGAAAGCAGGCGCAAAACTTCGCTTAAAGTTAAATGAGCCTGTAAAAGATATGGCTCCAGGCGATCTACGCTACAATATGTTGGTACTCGTAGATGAACCCATGGGCTTTGGAATTCTCGGCTATGGACCTTCTGCAAAGAATCCAGAGTCTGGAGAGATCTTAAAAGCCAATACCAATATGTATCTTGGGACTATGGCTAAAGGTATTCGCCGTGATTACGACCAAATCGTAAAGGATAAACTCGCTGAAGCGAGCCTTCTCATGAAGCGCCCGGCGTTGACTTTAGACCCCGCATTGGAAAAACGAGTTTTTAGAGCCCGGCCAGACCAAAACAAAATCGTAGAGGCCGTGACTCAAATTACGACTGCGTCTGATGCCTCTACCCGCCTTCCGCAAAACATCGAGCCTATCAGAGGTTCAATTGCGCAGAACTCGCGTAAATTTTTAGCGGCCCAAGGCCATTCGCATGTAGCTGCAAAGGATATTGAAAAACTCATCGGAAAAGCTGTGAACCCGACAAACTACTCTGACGAGACTGCAGATTTTAATGCTGAAATCGAGCGACTTTCGCGCGAGAACATCTATCACGAAGATATGTTTAATTTTAACTCTGCCATTTCGCAAGGTATGGAAAAAGTTATCGAACAAATGGGTCTTCGTCTCTGGAAAGATCTCAATGACGGTGAACGCGCTGAAGTTATTGAAAAGCTGTTGCCGTATGTATGGGTTCCAACTTTGATTCACGAAATCGGACACAACTTAGGTTTGCGACACAACTTCGGTGCTTCTGAGGATAAAGAAAACTTCTACACCGATGAAGAATTAAAAAAGATGGGTGTAACTGAAAATTGGACGTACAGCTCAGTTATGGATTACGGCTACCGCTCGACGAACGAACTCAGAGTTATGGGTAAGTAGGATGTCGCGGCCTTTAAATATGCTTACGCTGA
>CAZDFM010000149.1:0-6522 GCA_964504465.1 uncultured Pseudobdellovibrionaceae bacterium
ACCAAAATCAAAAGTGAATTCCTCGGGGATTTAGTTCCGAAGCGGAACTAAATCTTTCCTCGAGTTTTTAAAAAAATTAAGAATGAAGCGCTGCGGGTGTTTCGACTTCATCTACTGAATGTAGATTTACTTCTTCAACGTCTTTTTCACGCTTAAGCTTTTTTGGTTTGGCTTGTCGAACTACGGGCGAGGAGGCGATGGCGCTTGTCGCTAGCAATCCGCTCTCAAAGAGGGCCTGCACACGATCTTCGGCAAGTTTGCGGACTTTTGAACGGTTGACGCCGAACTCTTCGCTTTTTGCGAGGACACTTTCATGTTCTTGTTTTGCGGTTTCGAAGACTGACTTTGCCAGTTCTAAGTCGCGCCGAGCTTGTTCTAGATTAAGGGTTGCGAGGTCAATTTGGTGCAGAAATTTTAAATCCACGGTGTAGTCTCCTTGTGAAAAGCCACTTTATCCCATGTGTAAGTTAAGTGTAAGTCATTTTTTGAAAGCTGGACCACTTTTAAAAGCGTGCTGGCTCGCCCGCGTGAGTTTAAAAAAGTTTTCAGTCTCTGACTCCAATTTGCGCTCGCACTCTTTAAGGAGCAGCTTCTCTTCGTTATAGGCAGTTCCTGTGGCGGCTATCTGGATTCGGTCTTGCAAATTTATCGAGCGATGACATATCGAGTTTTTTTACTCCATTTCTGCCTCATCGGAGTCCTTTCTTTCGGCTCTGCCGCCTTCGCGAAGAACGAGGTCTGTCGTGCTTTGGTCCCAAAGGAGCTTTCGCAAGAGGCAGCTTGGCTTGCAGTTGAACGAGCGGACTTCGATATTGCCAATAGGATCGAGCAACAGCTCGAACAGCGTCTCCTGAATGGCGAACTCTCAAGTCCACCCGAAATTATCAAGACGGGCTCTAGCGAAAGCTATTTGGTGAGCTTTAAAGATGGAACCCGTGGCGTTTTTAAACCTATCCTAGATGACTGGCGGCTACGCAGGGTAAGGCCCTGGCACAGCGACAATATGGCTCAAAACGAAGTTGCGGCCTACAAGCTTGACCGAATGCTTGGTGCTTACCTAGTGCCGGTGACCGTGTATCGTAGCCTTGCGGGCATGAGCGGCTCTTTACAGATTTTTGTCGAAAAAGACGCTGAGACAAATTTAGCATCAACGTTACGGACCCATGCTCGATTAAAAGTTCTCGATTACCTCATGCAAACTTTTGATCGAAGTCCATCGAATCAGCTCACGGTAAATGGAGGAATCGTCGCGATCGATAACGCCATGGCCTTTTTAGAAAATCCCCCGCATATGTCGTTTGGGATTGTTCCGCCGCCGAAAATTTTAAATTTTGTTGATGAGGACAAAAGAGGGCATTCGTTTAATCGTGTAAGTATCTCTCGCCTAAAAAGTGAACTTGAACCTTTGCTAGGTGAGGCTTCTCTCAAATCTACTATTGAGAGGCTAGCTGATTTCGGTTTGATTCAAACTCACTAGTCCGAATACGGACATCAGTTTGCGTTTCTAAAACTTCAGACTGGTTTTGAACCTGCTCGCGCTTAGGGATTCCCAGGGCTTGCCTGAGGGCTTCATTTTTAATTCGTTTTCTTTGCCGGTACACTTGCATGCGGTAGGCGTGCGTCTCTTTGCTGAGCTTATGGTTATAAACCGTGAGACTTATACCCAGCACGATTAATCCTATTACACATGAGATGGCGATAGCGAAATCTACTCCCATATTGACTATACCCATACAAAACGATTCTCGGTTAATTGGTCTTTAATTTTATTCATTATTTTTATCCGCTCAAGTCATGTCCAGAACGGCATGGTCGCAGCTGGGTTCTTGTGTTAGGCATATGGGACTAGGATCTAGGTGAGTTTTAAGGAGTAAATCAGTGCGGGTTTTGATTTGTTTGATACTTGGAGCTTCGGTTTTGGGTTGTGCCACTGTTCGCCGTGACATTTATTTTCATGATGTCAAAACAAAGCCTTATAAAACAGTTTCTACGCGCCAAATGAACTCGAGCAGTTCAGGCGAACGGATTAAGATAGGCGACGAAGAATATGTGACGATCACAGTAGGGGCAAAAAATTCAGCAGTGGGAACCTATGCATTGGGAATAATCTTACCTATAATTCCGGTATTTTGGTGGCCCAGCGAGAAATTTTCACTCAGCAAACATGAAAAGCTGACTATTGTATGCTCGGTCGTCTACGGAACGGGTCGACAGTTTCTAGAGCCCAGGCCTGAAGGGAATTTCCATATTACAAAAGAAGGAGCGGCAATTCTAAAAAAGAGGTGGGACGCTCAAGGCGATTTTTGTGTAGATGTCAGCTTGATACTATCTGACGGTACAGAACTTAAACCCATCGACAAACAAAGTTGGGAGGGGCAAACGAAGCCTCAATTCTTTGTTTTCGATGTTATGGCTGCAGATCTAAAATCATTTAAAGTTAAGGTTTCGAAGATTCAACTCTTAAGTGGCTCTACAGTTGCTACAACTCTCGAAGACGATTTTGTGTATGACAGTTGGACTCGCTATCATCTGTTTTCGCCCTTGTAATAGACCGCGTGCTTAATAGAGATTCGATTTTGGGAGACTAAAAAATGAAATTTGCCATCAAGATACTTATAACCACATTTTTCTTCGTTCCATTGGCGGAGGCGAAAGAATGTTTTCTGGTTAAAGAAAAAGAAACTATCGTAAAAAATGAGGGTGATTGTAAATCTGCATTTTCTCCACATTCCACCTTTAAGATTGCGCTCAGTTTGATGGGCTTTGACTCGGGATTACTTGTCAATGAGACAACGCCCGCGTTTCCTTTTAAATCTGAGTACTCTTCTGGCATCATTGTTTGTAAGGGCTAACATAATCCCAAAACTTGGATGAGAGAAAGTTGCGTATGGTTCTCGCAGGTTTTGACCAAAAAACTAGGAACGGAAAAATTTAGTAAGTATGTGAACGATTTTAAATATGGAAACCAAGATACTTCAGGAGATAAAGGCAAAAACAATGGCCTTACACAGTCGTGGTTGAAAAGCTCCCTTCAAATTACTCCGAATGAGCAGATTCAATTTCTGCAAAAGATCGTCGACCGCAAGCTACCCGTAAGCTCTAAAGCTTTGGACATGACAAAAAAGATCCTTTTTATTCAGCAACTCCCCGGTGGATGGGATCTTTATGGAAAAACCGGCAACGGGCGCTACTCAGGCGAACTTCAACACGGTTGGTTTGTAGGATGGATCGAAAAGGGAAATCGTAAACTCGCATTCGTGCACCATATCTCGGACGAATCAAAGCAAAGTACGTATGCAAGCTTCAGATCAAAGAACGAAGCCATCACTAAGCTTTGGTACCTAATCGACGAACTTGAAAAATAAAAATATTTTAATGTCATGCCGGGCAAGTCATGACCTAGTTCGCACTGGGAATTTGAAACCCGAATCGGAATTATTTCCGGTGCTAATCATTTCGGTTTTTCAGAGCTTTGAGTTCGTCTAGTACAATCAAATCTTTCGGGCGCCGCATCGTCTCTTTCACTCGGATTAGATCATCTAGTGACAAGACATAGCAATTAAAGCCGAAAAGATTTACTTGAGTGGCCCTTGATTTAAGATCATCAAAAGAACCCAAATTTTTATCTAATGACACTACATCTAGAATTCCCGCATTAGTTTCTAAGTAGATATTTTGAAGACCCGAAATGTTTTTTGGTTCTTCTAAGAATGAGGGCTTGGGAGATGGATTCATTCGGTGTCGAGGTTCCAAATCTTTTAGCGCGAGCCGCAACTTATCTACGTTTTCTTGATTGATGAGCATGCTAATGTCGAGGTCTTTTGTCACATGTGAAGAGCCGTGAACGACAGCAGCGAAGCCACCGACGATGAGAAAATCCAGATTGTGAGAGAGAAGTGTTTTAAGAAGCTGATTTAGATCTTGCATCTACAGTCGCTTTTTTAGCCTTCTCAAGTACGAGCACAAGATTGAGGGCTTTTTGATGCTCCTCAATTCTCTGCTGCGGCGTTAACTTAAGGTTTCGGGCCAAATCTTTATCCATACGTTTAATATAACAGCAGGTACTGCTTTAAGCTAATTCTTATCATTCCTGCAGACTGTTTCCTGACCGTGACTCAAAGCAAAAGACTCGGCTTTTTAAACTTTCTGAGGCTGAGAAACGAGTTCAGTACCGGTGTCCGTAAAAGCGACCAGGCGTTTTTTGTAGAGTCCCCCGAGCGCCATTTTAAATTTATTACGGCTTACTCCGAACAAGTCGTAGATTTCTTTGGGTGGGGATTTTGCGTTGACCGGGATAAAACCGTTTTGTTCTTCTAAAATTTTTAGAATTTGTTGTCCTAAATCGTCTGAGCCTAAATTTCCAAATGGCTGAAGGATTAAGTCAATTCCGCCATCGGGGCGTATTGCTTTAATGTAGCCGGGCAGGCGCTGGTTACGATCAAGTCTTTCGAATACTTCATCGTGATAAAGTAGCCCTTCGGGGCCTCCGTCGATTTCGGCTACAAACCCAAGTTGAGTTTGTCTGAGTATAACGAGTTCGACTTTGTCGCCAGGTTTGTAAGTTGAATTCATATCTGGTCTTCCTTAAAGTTCAGGTCTGCGAGACCTATACTGCAGATCTTAAAAAATTGCATCCTTAGCATCTCTTGAATGCGTTATTTGTTGTGATTCCCGCGGTACGGTTGACCGCTGGCATCGAACAAGAATGGAACCGGCCGGCGTTGGCGTCCAAGTTTTTTCCAATCCTCAATTGCGATGGTTTCATTGATGGGTGCAGTGTGAGCGGGATCGGTTTCGTAACGATGAACGAGTTTAGCTCTTAAGTCATTCGGCATTCCAGAATCATCCCTTACATTGGCGTCTAAAACTTCGGGAGGGATTCCTAAATTAAGCTCGGAGTTTAGCCACTGCGCCGCTTTTGCGACCATATCGCGAGTGCGCACTTCGCTGCCGCCTAGGCCCTGAATACGCATTTCACCCATGTCGTAGAAATCGCCTTCAAGCTTTCGGAAGGTTACTGTTTCGACCGAAGCTAAGGGCACAGTGAAATACTTAATTTTATCATCTGTCTTTGTTTCGAAAATAAACTTTCCGATATCGAAGGGACGTCGTGCGAGAGCCCATTTGAGCATCTCGCGGTCTAGGGGAAGGGCCTCTTCGTGAGAGACTTCAAAGAGCAAAACCTTAGCTAAGCGTTTAAGGTTTTTAGTAAGCTCGGTATCGTCCCTGTGAACTTGTACGACTGGGAAAATTTCTTCTCGAACAAACTGATTTGAAAGGCGCGAATATTCTTCGATTGAGAGCTTAAGCTCTTTTGCTCGGTCACCAAACTGTTGCCAAGCCCTGCGCGAGTGATTTATATCGTGAAACCAAAACTCCAGAGGGGATTGAAAAAAACCGTCTGCGTATTGGGGTTCGGTTCCAATTCCAACTAGCCCAATCGGAACTCCGCGAACTTTCATTAAATCTGAAACTCCTAACGAATATTGAGTCGGAAAAAGAATATGAACCGGAACCTCGGCCTTCATGATGTGAGCGTGATACTGCCATTTAATACCATGATAAAGGGGAGGAAGTTTCGCACCCGGGCGCCCGCGCTCAAATACATCAAGCATCGCAACGCCATTTTGAATGGCATCAATTGTACGACGATAGGGGAGACCCGCCTTTACCACTTCTCCTAGGCGTTCAAGCGCACGTTCACGTAGCTTCCCAAGAAAGAGATTTTCTTTTGAAGCCGAGACAAGCGATTCATTCATCATTGTATGAACTAAATTAAGTACCGAGGCTGAGAGCTCCGGAAAAGCCGCGTTCACCCCTTGGGTTTCGAGGCGTGTGCGAAATTTTTGATAATAAGGCTCCGGGTTCGACAAAAGAGTTTTAACGTACGCGATATCTTCGGCGCGCGAGGCCTCAGGATTAAAGTCAGCTGGCATCCAAGTTAGATCTTGGGATAGAGAAATAGGAGCGGCCGAATCTTTTTTAACTAACGAAAGAAAGATCTCAATATTATTTATGCACTCGAGGGTTCCCGCATAGGGATAATGGCCGCCAGGCACATTCAGTTTTACGCTGGCAATTTCAGCCTGGAGCTGAATGTATTGGGCCCTGACGTATCGGTCTCTTACAACATGGGCCTTGACGTCGTCGGACTTCATGAGGCGAATAAGCTTATTTAGGGTGTCTTCAAAGAGGTCTGCTGAATCTTGAAGTTCGGGTCTTTGGGTGCTTCCAGGCTCGAAAGAAAGCAGGCTTTTACAGCTGTTAATCTTTGCGACAGGAGTGCCCTGTACCGCCCAACCTATTGGAGATACGCCTAGGCTCAAAATAATGAGAACTAGAGACACATAAAACCGCATTACAGATTAGAATTGCAAAAGGTGTACATATCTGAAAACTTAGGGCTTATGCCTCAATACACAATTAGATCTGTTTTATTCTTGTTTTTGGTCTCTTCGATTGCCTTTGCCGATCCAAGTCTTCCTAAGAAATGGGCCCAAAAGAACTCAAAATGTACAGTTG
>CAZDFM010000150.1:0-6488 GCA_964504465.1 uncultured Pseudobdellovibrionaceae bacterium
GCCATGACAAATGGCTGCAACAGGTTTTTGGCGCTCACCCATGAAAAAAGCTTGGATAAAATTTATAGCGTCATCATTGACTCGTAGTTGGTCCGGGTTAAGTACGCCACCAGGCAAGACCAATCCATCATAATCATCAGCATTCGCATCGCCTAACTTTACGTCGACGTCGAACTCTTTGCCCCAGTCTTTACCTTTCCAAGCTTTAATTTTGCCACTTTCTGGAGAAACGATTTCGGCAACGCCGCCCGCTTCTTGAATGGCCTGCATTGGAGACTCTAATTCGCTTTGTTCAAATCCGTTTGTTGCGAGGATCGCAAACTTTTTGCCTTCTAATTTCATTTTAACCTCTTTCAGTTAATGTCCGGTGCTGCTCATAAGAGGAAAGCCCGCTTGTTTATTTGTTAATCCCTGTAGCTGAGCTAAAAAGCGCTTCCAAGTTTGAGGAGTTGTATCTCCTGCACTGCCTGTATACCCAAAGTGAATTTGAGCATTCAGTTTGAGCCATGCTTTTTGAGCTAAGTCAGAGTTGTCAGTAGATCGCACGACTTCGATCATATAAGCCGCGCCGGGGAGATCCTGTTGTTCATCCCAGAGATGAAAACCAATATCCCCTAAGAAGTACATCGAATACTCTTTCACCATAGGATGCGGTTTTGATTTTAGAATCTGCACAAATTTTCGGCTCGCTTCTTTTAGGTAGATGTTACCTTTCTCATCAGCTGGAAACTGCTTAAGGGACATCCCTTTTTCATAGGTTTCTAATGCCTGTTTAAATTCTTTCGCCCCACCATTAAGGTAAGACTTTGTGCCCTTTAAGTTTTGTTCGATTTGTGTCCAGGCTTGTTTGATATCAGATGTCAGAGGCTCTGCGCTGGCGACCATCGTCTTAAGTGCGGGCTCTCCCCGAAAAACTCTTTCCATATTTTCTTTGTTGAGTTTTACGACTTCAGTACTTACTTCATCCATTACTGGTGGAGCGGAGTTTTGATCCACAGAGTTCGAAAGTTCGCGCTCGGCTGCGAAGTCAAAGTTTGAATCTACGAGTTGACGAGCCTTTTGAATTGTTTCGCCCGTCACGTTTTGTTTAACGTTTACTCGAGCTACCGCATCTGAGTTTGAGTTGAAGTGGACTGCGAGAAGTGCAATTGCTAAACATCCAACTGCATAGACTATATAAGAATAATAACTGCTGATTTTATTTTTCATCCCAAACCCCCTAAGTCGGTATGTAGCTAATTTACCTCGGAGAGGGCTTAAACATCTTCTATTGGGCGTGGAAGCTTTGTGTAGTTTCGCGCATCAGGACCTTCGTAAGCCGCTCTAGATCTCGATTTAAGGCGGTTTTGTGGAGCTTGCTTCACAAACACTCAAAGCTTCTGTGAAGACCTTTCCACCGCCTTTTAATAACCTGGAAGGGTGGATAATTAAATTAACAGGAGGTAGTCATGTTAGGTTGGGCCGTATTATTTTTTATCATTTCCATTATCGCCGGAATCTTTGGATTTGGTGGCGTTGCCGCAGCTTCTGCCAGCATGGCGCAAGTCTTGTTCTACATCTTTTTAATCTTGTTTGTCGTGTCACTCGTTATGGGCCTTGCTCGTCGCGGTGATCGCTTCGTCGATAAGAACATTTAGGTAGTTCTTAACTAACGAGAATAAAAAAGGCGTCGCGAGCCGCCTTTTTACTTTTCAAAATGACACAAAAAAAGGAAGAACACTCGTTCTTCCTTTTTTATTTTAAATACCATCCAAAGCTTGGGAGGCGCTTAAGCCAGGAGGCGCCTTTCGGCGCTCCAGCGTAAAAATTTGTCTTTAATATTCGGATAAAGATCATTGAGGCGAGGAGATCGAGCCATGATATTTATTTTTTCGCCCAACCTCTCAATGGTAAATCCGAGTTCCCATAAACCACCTGTGTGGCTTGCGGTCATGTTGCAAGAGAAACAGGTCGGAATTCGTCGTTCCATCCACTCAAAGATAAAGTCCACTTCATTCATAAAGTTTTTGAAGTTGGGATCATCTTTATCCGTTGGCTTCTGAATAATTTTGTAATTTTCCTTCTTAAAGATCGACATATTAACCTCCCCATTTAAAACAACGATATCGTAATGGGGAGGAGATTGATTGAATAGATAGTTGCGAATATGAGTAGTTTTGGACAACTATTCGTAGCGGTAGATTAAATGGTAGCCGAATTGAGTTTGAACAGGCTCTGATGTTTCTTTGACCGCCAGATTAAAAGCAGCGTCTTCAAAGCTCTTGACCATTTGACCTTTACCGAAGGCGCCAAGATCCCCGCCGTTTTGCCCTGAGGGACAAGTTGAGAACTTTTCAGCTAATACTTCAAAGGCAGTGCCTTCTTTTAGTTTTTTGAGAATATCTTCAGCTTGGTATTTTTGTTCCACGAGGATGTGTTTCGCTTTAATTCGGCTCATGCCTGGCTCCTTGCTTATTAATTTGTGATTATGAATGGCAATCTAGCTTAACTCCGGCCTAAAAGCTAGGCCAGGCCGGTCCCGACCCGGTAGATTTCTTTGGAGCCTATGCTATCCTTAAACAAATGAAAACTCTGCTATTTTCTTCTCTTCGCTTTATTCAAGGCTTACTGTTTATGAGCCTCATTTTGACCTCTCTTGAAAGTGCGGCTGCGCAATTTTTTCTTGAGTCCAACGGTTTTTATTATTCTGACGGAGTGAAGGTCAGTGAGACGACCACACAAACGAAAATGCTGTTGGATTTTGCTTTAGGCTTTACCGTCGACAAAAAGAATCGATGGCAAATTGGTTGGAACTACAGCATGCATTCCTCAAACACAACAGGAGGAAGCGAAGAATCTTACTCTTCAAGTGAAATGGGTCCTAAGTTTGGTTACTTCTTTGATAAGAATAGAAATTGGGGAACTTCTTTTGCGTACAACCTTATTGTGACTGGCACCTACAAGGTTGGCGCCGGCGGCGCAGACCAAAACTTGCGCGGCACCAGTATGCGTTTTGATGTGGGCTACGGCAACGATGTTACAGAGAGCCTTCGCATGGGCGCACGCCTCGTTTACAACCTTGCCACTTATGCCGAAGAAATCGACGATACGACATTAACAAAAGTCAGTTACTCACGAAATTTTATCTATCCCGCTTTTCACATAAGTTATTTGTTTTAAATTCACCGTTGTCGTTAGCATTGCTTCAACTGTTCAAAAGGGCTCCAGGTGAGTTCCATTGCTTCATTTAACTCTTTAACTCCGATTTCAAGGTTTTCATTTATATCTGCAAGACTTCTTGCCACGCGAAGGAGAGCTCTCAGTCTGCGCTGTGAACTTCCAGGCTCAGGTAAGTAAGGTTTTAATTTTGTCGGAAGATCTTGAGTGAGTTTCGTGAGTGGCAGTAGCGCATTAGGATAACTCTGCCCTCTTTGTTTTCGAAACTTAAGTGCTCTTTGAATGTTTTCGTCTATATTTTCTGAGTGAATTTCTTTAGGACCCCACTCCGAAGTAAAATGTAAAATATCAAAGCGGTCCACCACGGGCCCAGAGAGCCTTTCGATGATTGATCGACAGCGACGTAGACTCGTATTGCAGCTCACGATCTTTCCGGGCTCGAAGTTTCCACAGGGACACAGATTCGTAGTCGCAATTAATTGGAAGCGACTCGGATACACCACCATTTCGGTGCCGCGAAACAGATGCACTTCAGCCTTCTCCATTGGCTCCCTTAAAGCCTCCTGGATATCTTTAGTGAATTCTAAATACTCATCCATAAGAAGCACTCCTCCATGCGCGAGAGTAAATGCGCCTGGTCTTGGTGGCACCCCTCCCCCGACAAGTGAAATACTTGAAGCTGAATGATGAGGCTGAAGAAATGGACGCCATTTAAGTTCACGTTTTTGGCGCAAATGAAAGATTCGAGCTTTTAAAAATTCTTTCTCAAACGGAGGCGGAAGCATAGCTCCCAGTGCCTCAGCCCAAGTTGACTTTCCTGAACCCGCCGGTCCTGCCAAAAGTAAACTGTGCTCTCCACTTGAAGTGATTTCTAAAAGGCGCGCCGCTTTTTTTGAAAAGAAAAATTCTTTCTTAAGAGGTGGGGTTAAAAATTCAGTAAAGTTTTTTGCAGGCCGTTTTGTCGCCTGCTTAATATCGACTAAATTGGAAATCTCAAATACGTCAAAATGAAAATCCCAAGAGCTGGGCCCCGTGAGCACGATTTGTGTGCTCGTCCCTTCCCAAAATGCCAGCTCTCGGGGTGCAGAGATATTCCCCTGTAAATCAACTTCTCCAAATGCTACGACGTCGGAGTTTTTGAAATAAGTTTTTAAGTCTAATTCCTCTTGGGCAATTCGAATTCCCAAGGCGATTGCCAGATCTAACCCAGAACTTTCTTTTCTCAAGTGAGCGGGTTTTAGATTCACAACAATCTGCTGATTGCGTGGCCACTCCCAGCCCAAATTTTGAAATGCTGTCTTAAGTCTTAGAGCACACTCTTTAATTGAACTATCAGGACGGCCTAATACCTGAAGGTTCGGCATTCCTCTTACTAATTGCACTTCGACTTCGACCAGTTTTAAACCTTGCGAACTTTGGGTTAAAGAATAAATTGCCATAGGACCTCCTCAGGTGAAGGTCCTCTCTGCAATCTTTAAGTATTTTTGAAAACGAATTCTAGAGGTCGTTTAAATCTTTGAATCCGGCGAGCGGATGACGAGTTTGCACTTCGTCTTTAATTTTTTGAGAACTTACGTTGGTGTAGATTTGTGTAGTTTGAATGCTCGAGTGACCGAGAAGCATTTGAATTGTTCTTAAATCCGCTCCACTTTCAAGCAGTGCAGTTGCACACCCGTGACGAAACTGATGCGGACTAATGGGCTCATCAAATCCTGCTTTAGCCGACCAGGCCGCTAGCCAACGCCAAATGTCTACCCGGCTTGGCCTGTGGCCACGATCGTTAATTAAAATAGCAGGCGTCGCTTCTTTTTTTAAGTGTGGTCGAATGTGTTCAATATAATCTCGGAGTTCCCGATGCAGCTGTTCTGTTAAAGGAATCAGACGCTGTTTACCGCCTTTACCGATGACGGAAAGCCACGATTCTGTTTCGTTGAAATCCGTGAGATCGAGTTGGATCAATTCTGAAACTCGGCAACCGAGACCAAAAAGCAAAAGAAGCGTAATTTGATTGCGTGCGGTCTTAAGGGGCGCATCGACTTCACAGGCCGCATAGAGCCGCTGGAATTGACTTAATGTCAGAGCTTGAGGGAGACGACTCTTTACTCTGGGAGGCCGAAGCTTTTGTCGCTCAGGAACGTCTTGGCCTTTAGATTCTAAATATTTAAAATAGGTTCTCAAGCTGCTGATGATACGCGCTTGCGATCTTTGGGAGAGTTTTTTCTTCCCCAAAAATTCGTAGAACTCTGCGATATCGCGATATTTAGCGTCTTTAAATTCTTGGTAGAGTTCAAGATCACGGCGATAGGCTTGGACGGTGTTGCGTGAGCGCCCTCGAACTAGTTGTAAATCTTCGAAAAATTCGACCCAGTAGTCTAACGCCATACCTAATTAGGTCGAAGGTCAGGAAAAAACGCAAGCCTTTGCGCTAAAAATTGACGAGGGGCTTAATAGACCGTGTTAGTCGTAGCCGACTAATGTGGTGATTTTGCCTAAGTAGGCTTCATTACCATTAGCATCGGCCACAAAGAGTTTGAGCTGGATGACGCCGTTAAGTTCGGCATCGTCTGCGATGTCGCGAGTACGAGCAATCAAACCTTCGCTGAAGTAGAAGCTCAGTTCGCCGTCGTTTACTTCGGGTTGTCGATCAAGTGAGGTGGCAAAGAACTTTGTGTTTGAGCCTTCAGCCTTTTCGCCTGCCGCAATCAAACTTACCGCAAGCGCGGCTTGACCATTTTCTGGATCATCAATGAGGGCGATTTTAACCGCATCAAGTTTGTATACGTCTAAGCCAGGGCTTCCAAAGATGCTGAGATCTTGGACTGTTAATAGATTCCAGGGCATTCCTAAATTGGTGATGCCTTTAATATCCGAAACCGCAAAGTAGATCGCGCTATTGGGATTTTCATAAAGCTTTTTAAAGACTGAGGCACTGTCGACAGAAGCGGTACTTGCTTCTGCCACCATCTGGTCAATTGATCCTGCAACTTCATCTGAAGCGAAGCCGTCATCGGCTTCTCTCCACTGTTGAGAGCAAGCCATCGACAACATCAAGAGAGGTGCTAGTAGTATAATTTTAAAGTCTTTCATAACCTCTCCTTTTTGTTGAACCTGAATATCTTCGTTTAGCCCGCAGGAACTGTCATATAGGCCCAGTTACATACCGACACTTGACCTAAGAATGAGTAGTCGTAAGTCCCATCATGGAATTTGCGGTTAGAAAAGTCTTGGCCATTAATTCTATCAACGAATTCTATGTTGTTTAGTATAATAGGATACTTCTTACCAGAGTCAGAAACATTCACGAGTTCAGCTGTTACATTCATAAGGTGAAA
>CAZDFM010000151.1:0-229 GCA_964504465.1 uncultured Pseudobdellovibrionaceae bacterium
GACATCTAACACCTTGGCGGCCTGGGCCCAGAAGCATAAGATTCCTACTCTTGAAGTACCGCTAGATGTAGGGGGGCGTTTTACAGTTTTAACTCCTGTTGCGCTTGTTGTAGCTGCGTTCATGGGAATTGATATCAATGCTCTTAAAAAAGGCGCTCAGTTAGCGCTACAAGACGAAGACTTTGTTGTGCGATTAGCGCAAGAAAGCTTGGCCAGTTTTGAGCGTGGT
>CAZDFM010000151.1:239-6467 GCA_964504465.1 uncultured Pseudobdellovibrionaceae bacterium
CTCGGACTTTTTGTTTGATCTTGGTCGGTGGACGCAACAGCTTTGGGCTGAGTCCTTAGCTAAAAAGACAGACCGTGCACAAAAGCCGGGACCTCAGGTAAGCACACCGATGGTGGCGCTCGGCCCTGCGGATCAGCATTCGTTGCTCCAGCAAATTATGGAGGGCAGCCGTGACAAGTGGGTTTGGATTGTGGAGTTTCCAGAAGAAAAGTCGCCTGCTTTTAGTTCGGATATCTTTGAAAGCAGATATAAGCTTGCGGGCTTAGATCTCAATCTCATTCACAAGATCCAGTCTCGTTCAATTCGCCAAGCCCTTGACCAAAGTGGTGTTTCTGTATTTGGACTTCGTTTTAAGGAGCGGAGCGCTCAATCTCTTGGCTATTATTTTATGGCGCTCGAACTTTTGATTGGAACATTGGGCGAAGCATTAAACATAAATGCTTTTGACCAGCCCGGAGTCGAGTTGGGTAAGATCATTGCACGCGACCTCCTGAATCAGACTGCGCGATAACAAGACCGTAAGGTCGAAGTAAGTTGTCAGACTGGTTGAGCTTCCTTAAGATAGAACTTCATGACAGATAATGACGACGAAAAAGACATATCAGATAAAACGAGTATCTTACAGAGCGATACTTTTAAATTGCGTCTGGCGCAAGCAGGCCAAGCTCCACCTTCAGTTGTACTGTTAGTTGGACCTGCACACTCGGTCGGACGACAGTGGCCAATTGAGGATTCAGACAGAATCATCGGTCGCTCGCCCAATGCACATGTGTATGTTGACGATCGAAGTGTGAGCAAGTCACATGCTAAGATCATTTTAGGTGGAGGCGATGTTTCAATCGTCGATCTGGAATCTACAAACAAAACGGTGGTAAACGGAAAGACTTTGCAACCGCTGGTCGCAGTAAGGCTTCGTAATAATGACCAGATCAAAACTGGAAACGTTATTTTTAAGTTTCTTGAACGCGGCAATGTTGAAACTGTCGGATTCGCTCAGACCTATGATCGGTCGCAACGAGATCCTCTAACAGGTATTGCGAATCGAGCAGGGATTAACTTTAAAGGGCCCGAATCCTTTAAACGATCAAATCTTTTAGGGATACCACTTTCTATCATCGCTTTTGATATCGACTTTTTCAAAAAGGTAAACGACACCTATGGCCACTTAGCTGGCGATTATGTGTTAACCGAGATTGCTTCGATCATTTCAAACAAGCTCATTCGAGAGAACGATTTTTTTGCTCGAACAGGGGGGGAAGAGTTCTGCCTGCTCTTATTGGGTTCGACTTTAAAAGTTGCAAGCGAAGTTGCTGAGCGGATCCGAGCCACAATCGAGTCGCACCCTTTCATATTCGAAGGTAAGAATATCCCTGTAACGATCTCTTCTGGCGTCTCGTTAAAGGCTGAATCGGACACAGATTGGGAGCAAACGTTTGAAAGGGCCGATAAGGCCCTCTATGTATCTAAGAATTCTGGACGTAATCGAGTGACGGTAGCAGAGAAGTAATCTTGGCTAGAGATTTACTTCTTTGGTCTTTGAGAATCAAAAAACCGAGTTAAACTTTCCTGAGACTCCGTCATAACAGCTTTAAACACTGTGTTTTGGTCCGCTTTCAGCACTCGCGTCAACTTGGCGAGCTTTTTTAAAGGTGGGTGTGCGAGTCCACGCTCCCAATTCGAAACGAACTGACTGTTGGTGTAACCTAGACTTTTAGCTAGCTGATCCTGAGAAAGACCTTTTGCAAGTCTAAGCTCCTTAAAGAACGCTCCTAATTTTTTTCGAGATGGGTTATCCAAAAACATTCCGAGTCCTTTGATAGTAATTAAAATTTATTGATTAGCTCAGCCGAACTAAGTTAATATTGAGACTAAGTTTTAATTAGTTAAAAAGCAACGAAAGACTAAGTATCGCTTAGTTAAATCGTTGAAAATGGAATTCAATGAAAATCGAAGAGATCTTCTCCCAAAATTTACGCTGTCTTCGTAAGCAAAGAGGTCTCACGCAAGCTCAACTTGCAGAGTTGCTTAATGTTACCGTCATTACAGTCCAGGGATGGGAAAATCTCCGAAGTTGGCCAAAGGCGAATCACATCGACAAGATCGCCGAGCTTTTTAAAATTTGCTCAAGCCAGCTCTTTTTATCGAGTTCGCATGAAGTATCAGTCGATGGAATAAACCAAGATAAAACCGTCGAACATTTAGCACAGAAAATTGCGGAACTAGGCAAGGCTAACCAAACACTCGCTTCCGACCTTGAGGCAGCAAAGAAGTTTAAGCACTTAGCTGAACTTCATCCCGATCTTCCTGAACGTATAGAATATATGATCGAAAAGTTCAGTAACTTGCAGAAGTTTAAATCTAAAGTTCGAAAAGCAGGAAAGACTAAGAATTCTCTCGGCGACATCGACGCAATTTTTCCGATAAAGAAAAACACTATTTAATTTCTTCTGAGAGTTCGCTTGCCCAGTTTACAATCCAGAGGTTGGATTTTTTGTATTCTTCAAAGGTCGGGAAGACGGCGTTAAAAGCTTCGAATTGTTTCTTTAGCCAGTAGGTCATGAGCTCTAAGGTCGCCACATCCAGCTCGAAAACATAGTCCGCATCTTTTATAATTTTCAGATTAAGCCCACGAGCACGCGAAAACTCTTCAAATTGGGAGGCCGCAGCTAAAAAGTAATCATATTTTAGGAATAGATCTTTATCGTCTTGCGTCACGCTGGTAGGGTCTTTCTTTGTACATTCCAGTAATTTAAACGCGATGAAATTGCGACGGGCAACCTTAATATGTTAGCGAATCAAATTAAAACTCAACTCGAATTTTTGAATCATCTTTTTCCGCAAAGTAAACCACTCGCTCTGCACGAAGTCGGCGAAGTCCTACCGGGATTTGAAGCGAGAGTGAATCTTTACGCTGAACTCTATGCACGGCATGATTCTTCACTCTCAATGATTGAAAATGAAATTAGTCTGCTTAGACATTTCATGGGATCGGCAAACCTTACGGCGAAATTTGATTTGTTCGAAGCGATGAGACGTTCAGACGACAATGTATTTGAAATTTATCGCTTCGACTATTCACAGCTCTATCGCTCTTATACTTTTATGAAATTTAAAACGTATTCAATTATCGAACTCATGAACTTTTCGAACTTTGACCTTTACGAGCGCGAACACCGTTTTTCTGAAATGATTCAACAGGAGATCGGGAGAGCTGTCGAGTCGGACAGCTTAATCAAGTTTAAAGTTCCAGCTCATAAAGTTTGGGAAAAGCACAACTGTGAGCTGCCGGACTGTCATTGGATAATGAAGTTGGGACATTGTTGTCCCATCTATGATCTCGACTTAAATCAGATGATCGGAATTTTTGTTTCTCATAACACGCGCCAGGTTTTCACGGCTCCTTTTGCAGTCGCCTCACCGCTACAGGTCTAGAGCTATTGCAAGATTGTGGCTGCGGTGTGCACAAATTTAAACATACGCTAGTCATCTAGAAGAAGAAAAAGCCCTCTATATTCAGCATACTCAGGTCTGTAGATACTTAATTAATTTTTTTTCGGTATCTGTATATAAGTCAAAGGAGGCATCTATGTCGATGTTAGAAACAGTAGAGAATGCGGCCGCATCAGTATTAAATCGGGTGTTGGGCGAAGATATTTATGACCAGCTCAAAGGTGAACATAGACAGCTTCAAGAACTTTTAAACCATGCCGTCGAATGCGATGAAGAAGAACGGCCTGCTGTTTTAAAACAAATCGAAGAAGTACTTGTTCCTCATGCGCGAGCAGAAGAAAAAACATTGTACTCAGTCATGCACGAACGCTTAAAAAGCTTAAGCCAAGATAAAGAAAGCAAAGAGCTTACAAGCGAAGCGATGGACCTAACAAGCGAAGCCTACGAAGAGCATCACGCAGTTGATGTCTTAATGGCCGAGTTAAAAGCCACATCGCCTTCAGACGAAAAGTGGATCGGAAAAATGACCGTGATTAAAGAGAACCTCGAACATCACGTTAAAGAAGAAGAAAACGAACTGTTTTCAAAAGCGCAAGAGCTCATAGGAAGTGACGAGGCTCAAGAACTCCTCGAAGCTTATCTCACTGAAAAAGAACATTTCAGCGAAACTATGCCGGCCCAAACGCAAATTTCTGAGCGACGACCCTCTACAGGAGCACAGAAACTAGTTTAATTTAATTAATCAAACCCCGCTTTGTGCGGGGTTTGAAGTTTAAAGAGTAATAATAATTTTGACAGGAGGTTTTTATGTCATGGGTATGGATCATCATCACCGGTTTCTTCGTAGGACTAATCGCAAGAGCAATTAAACCCGGAAACGACAAGATGGGAATCTTGTTTACTACTGTACTCGGTATCGCGGGTGCCCTTATCGCGGCTTTGATTGGCCAAGCGTTAGGTCTTTACAGACCAGACGAACCTGCTGGTTTCATTGGAGCGATTATCGGTGCAGTTTTAGTGCTTGCGATCGCAACTCCATTGTTACGACGTAGAAGAACAGTTTAAATTTCTTCAGCCTTATGACAGACTGACCTCTGAAGTGAGGCTTACTCTATGGCGAGCATGACCCCTCAAGAAGCGATTAAAAAAATTAATCAAAAAGGGGTCTTACTCGTATTCCCAATAAAAAATCGTACGGACGTTCCGTCCTTGTGGCACGAGTTCTTTCCACGCACAAAGATGCGATGGGAGTGGGACGAAGGCGCTGACAATCGTGTGGGACGGCTGTGGGTTTTAATGAAGAAGATTTCCAATATTCAAGACGTTGTTTATTCAAAGTGGTTCCAAGGGCGTGCGACGTTCTTCTCTCGCGAACTTTTTACGGCCTTGCTTTGCCTCTCACTTAAAAATGCCATAGAAGATGCAGAAGTTCCTTATACTTCTAGATTGCTGCTAGAAGCTTTAGAAGAAAGCTCACCCTTATCGACCAAAGAACTCAAAGCTGCGACCGAACTTCAGGGGAAAGATAACGCCTCTGCTTATGACAGAGGGATGAAGTGGCTTTTTGCGCGTTTTCAAATCGTCGGTTACGGCGAAGTCGATGACGGAGCATTTCCGTCGCTCGCGGTTGGTGCGACAAAACTCTTGTTTGAAGAAATTTGGACCGAAGCCCACGAGATGGACGAAGAAGAAGCGCAGAAAATTGCCGATCAATTTCTGCCTCAAGACAGTCCTTTTAGAAAGTTTTTTGAAAAGTTGTTTTGAGTCCGGGCTGCTGCGATAAAAACTACACAATAAATTAAACTCTGCGCCGATATTTTAAGCATGAACCCTCCTATACTAAATAAGTAAAAAACCTCATCAAGGAGAGAGAGTCATGTCTAAAACAGTTTCGGCCATTTTCCCCAATTACAAAACTGCGGCCCAGGCCATGGAAGCCTTACGTATGCGCGGCTTTTCAGACTCAGACTTCTCAATCTTAGCCGCAGAAAATTCAGCTACTAAAGAAATCAAAGTCGAAGAAAACACAAAAGCTCCCGAAGGCGCCAGCATCGGCGCAAGTATCGGAGGAGTTATTGGTGCAACAGTCGCAGGACTTACTGCGGTAGGAACTATCACTGCAACGGGCGGCCTAGGCTTATTAGCTGCCGGCCCAGTCGTCGCAGCGTTTGCCGGCGCAGGTGCAGGCGGTGTAGCCGGTGGACTACTCGGTGGATTAATCGGATTAGGCATCCCTGAAACCGAAGCAAGATTCATCGACGAAAAAGTCGGCAAAGGCTATGTCATGTTGGGAGTGACGGTTGAAGGGGAGCGCAAAAACGACGCCACCGAAGTCCTCGAAGAATGCCGCGCCGAAAAAGTAACCATCCACTGAATTCCCGTTAAACGCGCTATTCACGCCTAGATCGCGTCTTTAACTGCGAGCCCGCGTGTCCTGAATTAGGGGTTGCATCTATATACCCTCACTGCAGACCCGCCCTCCAGGCTCCATGGGTCTTTGCCTTCGGCAAAGGGTACCGCCATCGTGGCGGACCCATGAGGTCTTCCGTGAGGATATATAGACGCAACCCCTAATTCAGGAACGACTCTCAGTTAAAGAACAACAAGCACAAAAATCCATTTAACTAAAAGAGTAGTTACAACTTCTTCACCGCCATTTTCACTTTCGCCCGCGTGAGAAATTAAATCTGTCCTTTCTAACGGGTTCGTTTAAATTTATTTTTCTCTCGTCTCGTCTCGTCTCGTCTCGTCTCGTCTCGTCTCGTCTCGTCTCGTCTC
>CAZDFM010000152.1:0-4162 GCA_964504465.1 uncultured Pseudobdellovibrionaceae bacterium
CGACAATATTTTTTATTCGAGCTGGCAAACCGGAGATGATGGCAGCCAAGATCGTCAATCATGCCACTCTATGGCCGAAATGATGGGGTGCCCATGGGTCAATTAAATCCTAAGCTTTGGCTCAAGATAGTTACGAGCTTAATGTTCGTGTTGGTCGGCGGTGTAGTACTCTTGCCAGCGGTTGCACAAGCTGATTTTACTTTCAATGCGAGCACTTGCTCGGTGTCTTCGGTCAGCTCCGTGAGATTCCGAGCTGCACAATCGAGTTTCAAT
Organism: uncultured Pseudobdellovibrionaceae bacterium; assembly: GCA_964504465.1. GTDB lineage: Bacteria > Bdellovibrionota > Bdellovibrionia > Bdellovibrionales > UBA1609 > CAZDFM01. Next base: position 274 of record CAZDFM010000152.1, read on the forward strand.
GAAGAAGTTAATGTTGAACTCTCGTTGACCGGGTCAGAGCTTTTACTTCCACAGTTGCAAATTTCTTTTCTATCTCAGCAGCCTTTGAGAGCCGCTATTGTCTGGGACGAAATTGACTTTGAACGACGCAGACAACCGATCTACACTCCACGTACAGTTGATTTTATAAAAGGGATCGAAGGCAAAAGTCTTGAACTTATCTGGAATACTTCGACACAAAAGTTTCAAACTCCGTTGTATGCCTTTGCTGAATCTCAAGCTTTGGTCGCTTTGTTTCTTGCGCAGAACAACTTCGTTTTAGTTCTTGAAACTGCAGATGGAATTGAATGGAGGGCGCAACACAATTTGGCAGCTTCCGACTCCTCTTTTAGAAAAATGGCGGTGGCCTGTTACCCTTCGCAAAGTGGATCTTATCTAGGTTTAAACGGCGAACGACTAACCGTAAATTCAGAAGAATCAAAAGGCCTTTCTCCTTTAGCGCTTCACTGGTCAAACGCTTATGGGTTGCTCCCCTTTGGAGAACTCGACTCTGTTTTGCCTGAAGCCTTAAAATACCCAGCTATTCTAGCCAAAGAAAACGAATCAGAAGCTGAGAAGTATCAACTCTTTGTTGAGATAGCCAAAAGGGCGAAAAACAAAATTGAGATATTAGAACGATTTGCCGTCTTGACCAGCCAAGAGCGGTATCAGCAGTTGAGTAAGGTTTTAGATGCTGAATACGAAGAGCTAACGGAATCGTTTGAGAGACTTGTGCAATTGACGGGGACGGCTTCAGATCCTGCAGGCTTAATTCAGGATAAACAAGATGAGCAGGAGCGTATTCAAACTCTTCTTGGCGAGCTAGATAACAACATTCGGCGGCTTCAAAACAACCTTCAGCAAACAACAAAAAATATCGCTGATACTCGCGATGTACTTGGACCACATTTGCTCGTCGTTAAAATCTTTCAAGATGAACAAACCAAACGTGCGGCCGAGATCGAAAAAATCGAAGCTTTCCAAGCTTCATTAGCTAACTGGCTTCAAGAAGCAATTGTAGAGTTGAACGAAACCAAGCAATCGGCATCAGAAAAGCTCGACATGAACGTCTGGAGCTTTGAAGAAATTGAAAAGAAGCGGACTGAGAATGCAAAACGGGCCAGTCAAATTAGTGCATTCATTGAACTTAAAACACAGCTTTCGGAGCTTTTGAATTCTGTAAGTGATTTGCGTCGACTCAGCAAAGAGCAGGGAATGGCAGCAGAAGAGTATTTAGCCTTAGCGCTTAAACTCTCAAGCCTGCAGCGCGATTACGAAGATACAAAGCGCTGGCTCGAAGAGCACAAAAGCGTTCCTCATTTTTCGCATGTAGAAGAACAAGAATTTAAATACCTTAATGACAATTTTGAGAGTGCAGTGAACCTGGCACAAGAAAAGCGCGATTATAACGTCGAGTTCGACTTACACGCAGAGGCGTATCAAAAAGCAGAGGATAAGTTTCTAGCAAGTTTAAGCAAGATACAGTTTTCGCTCCCTTTAACGTCTCAGATCTTGTGCAAGCCCGAAATTCTATTGGCAGCAGATGCCAAGAAATCGCCTTGTCTTTTTGTTGACCAGATTCAGGATGAAAAAACGGTTGAAGCCTTCTTCTTTAATCTTTCACCTCAAAATCTTCAGAGTCTATTGGGTAATCCTGCAGTTCCTTGGAGTGAGCCGTTCACGAAAACTGAAATTGCACTCAGAACTTTAAGGAGCGAGATTTCGGGTACAGGCTTTGCCGAAATAAAGTCTTCTTGGGCAGAATTGAGATTTGTTATCTGGCGGTGGACGACTCTTCAAAAAGAGGCTTCAGCCTTCGAAGTGTGTCCTGAACGTCTAAAAGAGGCTCAGTTTAATGACTCCAATTATTCCGGCGCTTTCTATCAAGCCGCTTACAGCTGCGAGCTTGAGCAACAAAATGCAAAGTTGGTTGAGTTGCAAGATTTGAGATTTTCGGTCCTTCGGCTCGAGGGCGACTTGCGTACTAAGAATACGCGGTTTGAAACTTTGGATAGGCTTTTTGTTGACCGCAGTAGCCAGTTTATTTCGGACAGTATTCAGAAACTCGAACAGATTAAGGATGAAGAGGATCTAAAGAGGTTCTTCGAGGCTTGCCAAATTCCTATGGAGCAGGCTGAGATTTGCGAACTTTCGATGAGCACACGTCTTGAGCAGCTCACCACACAGATTGCGAGCGAAAAATCTATTTATGCCGAACTGACTGCCGCTTTAGTACATCAGATCAAAGCTAAAACATTAGAATTTTCGGGCTCACTTAAAACTCTAAGAGACGAGGCGAAAGGCTATGCTGAACAAGAGGCGACTTATTCTGCTGAAAACCGAGTTGCATATTGGATCAGTTTGCGTGATGAGCTTCAGGCTAAAGAACGTGAACTGGGGGAAGTCATTCACAGCCTTAAAAACCAAGTTATTCTGAACAAAGACGGTTTAAAGCAATCTGAGCAAACTGAAATTGTGTTGAGGCTAGAAGCTGTAAGAATGGGGCAGGACCTGGCAGCTGTGACCAAACGAATTCAACAACTTTTACCTGAATTCGAAACTTACTGCGAACAGGTACGCCCTTTAAGCGCTCAGCTCCGTTTGCTTGATCAGGAGCTCTATAGCTTAGCCGCTGTCGAGGCTCCACGCGGCCAAGCCCTATATTCAAGCTGTGAGCAGCCAGGACTCGAATCCTTTTCGCCACGCCGTGAGTGGCAAGCAGCTCCAAGAATCCACCCGCAAAGATAATATTAAAGAGCCCTAAAAAAGCTTCGTGAATTGATCAGCATGCCAGACTAAGGCATGCTGAAATCACGGAGGCCTCATGAAGATTCTGATCGGCTTTATGCTATTTTTAAGCTTTCCAAGTCAGGCCTGCGAATGGGTTTGGGGTGGCGAACCCCATTCTGCGAAAAAAGCTCAGGACCCAACCTGTGAAGTCGTGGTTCCGAAGGGGCCTTCGCTTTTAAAGCTCCGCTTGCCAAAAAAAATTACGGCTAGGGATCTGCTGACTTTCGAATTTAAAATAAGCCGTGCAACAGGGTTAGAGGCGGTTGAGTTTCGCCTTGGCCAGAAAGACGACTGGAAGGCATTTAGAGCCCATAGCATTGGCTTCTTCGCAGACCCTGAGTTTAATTGGCTTTTGCCGGAGGTTTGGAATCCTGTGAGTCTGAGCCCAAGTCATTTCGATAAAGGACTCTTAAACGCCCAAGCTTATGAAGATCTTTATTTTTATGTGGAATCTCACGAAGTCCAAAATTTTGAAGTGTCGATTCGAAAGCTGAGCGTTCAAAAGAAGCCACGGGTGAAGGGTTTTGTTTCTATAACCGTTGATGATGGGTACGATTCGGCCTACCTCGCGGCCGCCAAGATGAAAAAAACCGGGCTGAAAGGTGTCGCATACTTAATAAAAAAAGGCCTTGGTCAAAAGGGTTCACTTACGCAGGCTCAAGCTTGTGAAATGAAGGCTTGGGGCTGGGCCCTAGGGTATCACCACGAGACGCCTTTCACGGAGCTGAGTGATCTAGGCCAAGTTCTGACAAATGAGCAGCCTTGGCTTAAAAGCCTTTGTCAAAAGGCGGACCCAAGGCACGTGGCTTATCCCTTAGGAAAACAAAATATCGAGGTTCGAAGGCTTGCAAAAAAATATTTTGATTCTGCAAGGCTTGCGAGCGGCGGGATGGAAACTCTCCCGCCTGCTCAGCCAATGGCGTTAAGAGCGGTTAACGTTTTGTCGACGACTCAGCCTGAAGAACTCATAAAGCTCGCGCAGCAGGCGGTTGCGCAAGGAGATTGGCTCATTTTGATGTTTCATTATTTTAAAGAGCAGCCGGAATCGCCCTTAGATTATCGTTGGGACAATTTCGACAAG
>CAZDFM010000152.1:4172-6459 GCA_964504465.1 uncultured Pseudobdellovibrionaceae bacterium
GGCCTTAAACCTTTGGCTAAGTCAGTGAGGACTGTTCCAGAAGTGATGAACAGCCTCGATTAAGTGCAGTTTATGGAAGATCGGAATTTTCTGATTAAAGTGGGGAGTTAAGATGGCTAAGTTCTGGCGAAAGAAATTGGCTCTCTTTTTGAGTGCAAACTCCGTTTCCTAAAATACCATCGACGTGGGCTACGCGGCCTAAGATTAAATCGACATAATGGGATTCTTTTCTGTCCTTTAAAAATGCCCAAAATGATTTTGATCCTGCTTTGGTTTGAAGAGGATTAAGTTGTTCAAGATTAAGGATAGGCTTTCGAAGTTCTTCGAAGTGTTCTAGGTATTCTTCTTCTAGTTCTGCAATTTTGCTTCGTACTTGACGAGCCTTTTTGGTTTCACCGGCTAGATTAAGAGCGGGTAGCTCAGACTTTAGGTTTAAAATCTTTTGGTTCAAGCGGTCGATTTCAATTTGCCGCTCAGTGGTGGCTTTAAGGTTGCGACCTAAGTATTCTTTGAGAAGTCCGCTTAACCGGTCATAGCCCATGTTGTATGTTAAAATGCTGAAGGCATCAATGAGCTGAAACTTTTGTTCTTCTGTAAGAGGAGTTTTTAATAGGCTTGTGAGTTGAGTTTGTACAAGTGGATCAGAAAAAAGATTAGAATAATAGGTGCGATTTTGTTGATGTAACAAGAGTGAATACAAAAGATTTCTTGCAGGGTTTTTCGGGGTTGCGACAAATGCGCAGGTGCGTTCGGCCTCTGACGGACCAACTTGAAGATCATTAAGCCAAGTTTTTAGCTCAGCACAATACGGGGAGTTTGAGTTTTTAAGGGGTGCCGTAAGCTGATCCCAATTGAAGCTCACATCGTCGATCCCGGGTTTGGTAAGTTGGCCTAAGCCAATATCCATTCCTGGTGCGAAAGCGTTTAAAATGAAACCACTCTCAGAGCTGATAACTAAAAAGAAAAACTTAGGCGGAAGTTCGAAGCACTTCGTAAAACGGTTGTAAATCAGGTTCAGATTTTCGACCATATTTTTTGTTCGACAGACGGCCGCTCGGCTTCTTTCTACATCAGCACTTTCCGAAGAGCACTGTGCGAAAAACTTGCGTTTGCGCGCCCAGGCTTCAAAATTTCTCATGGCATAGAGCATACATTGAGGCCCGAGGTTATCTTCAGTGGATCCGATTTCGGTCGTGATCTTATAGTCTGTCCATTTTTTTTTCGAGTTGAAGTTGTTCTGAAGAGCAGTCACTGGCGTCTTGATAGTTGTAAACAGTTTTAGCACCGACGGTAAAGGATGCGAGGGTCATATAAATCAAGCTAAGAGAGACGAGCAATTTCATTTAATCCACCTGAAAGCTTTGCCAGACTTCATCGACTGGCAGCACACGAACTTCTGAACGGTTAACAACTTCAATGAGTTTTTCGAATTGCTGAACATTGTATTCAAGGTCATCGGCGGGCGTGCCGTCGACGATTTTGTGGAACATCAAGATGAGCCATTCTTTTTGGATCTTAGCTTTTTCTATTCGGGCCTGAAGCATTTCGGGAGTCACTGCAGGAGTAATATTAACAGTGCGAAGTAAATGCCAATCTGCTGGTGGTAGAGTTTCGGCGCCGCCTCCGGCCCGACGGGCGGTTCGAAAAATTTGTCTGATCTGCGGGGTAACCCAAGCGGTATTGGTTTTACCTAACGGGTACGCAAAGTGAAGTGCCTCACCGTAGGATCCGAGACCGTTTAAATACTCTAATCCAAAGAGCATTTCATTTTCTAGATACGCAGGCGACATTTCAGTAAGAGCCGAGAAATGATGGCTTGAGAGCGACCACCCGTAAGAATTCTGCATTTTTTCGAGATCTGTACGGCTGAGTTGCTTAGGCAGACCAACTTCACGAGGCATAACATAAGCAGTCCCCCGAAGCCCGTAGCGCGACATAATGTCGGCTGCGCGCCTATGAGTCAGGTCGCCATCATCGAAGGTGAGTGAAATTACAGCAGAAGCTTTAGCGCTCTGAATTTTTAAGTCCGAAAGGGAAAGGCTCATAGGACCGGCGGCTTTATCTTGAAGATAAAACGCGAGGTATTGAATTTTTGTAGCATCAGGTTGGTTCACACTTACGGCTTCTCCAAGCGAGAAGCTCAGTTTTTGCCAGCTTCCCGTTTGTAGCCAGTTAAATGTGGGGTCATTGTAACGCATAATTGGGAAACTATAATAAGATGAAAAATCGGCGCGATCAGAAATTCGAACTTCGATGCCATACCAAGTTGCAAAAGTATGGAGCTCCA
>CAZDFM010000153.1:0-6442 GCA_964504465.1 uncultured Pseudobdellovibrionaceae bacterium
CAAAGCTGCCGCTGCGGCAGTGAGAAACAAAAATAAAAACTTGTTCATCTTTTTCCATCGGGATCTTTCTCCTTTGAGCCCTTATCATTTGAGACCCTTCTCATTTGTGACCTCTAGACATTATGACCTTTCTCCATTGAGATCATTCACCATCATGACTTTTCACCATGGGAATCTCTCTATCCACACCTTCTCACATTGGATTGTAAAGAGGGCTTCATTCCCCGCCCATCCCAAAGGTTTTCAAGTAAGTCGAAAAATCTGAGAACTCGAAAGACTTCAATTTAGATCTCGGGATGTTTGAGCCGCCGCCTAGAACCATGACATTGCAGTGCCAAATTTTGCCTCACAGGGAAAGAAGTTCCTCGTAGATGGAAGCTTCCTGCACCTTCCGCCAATAGCGCCACGGTAGAATTGGCAATTGCTTTGCTCTTAAGTAACGGATGCGAAGAAATCTGCGTTTTCAAATATGGGCCTTGGGTTTAACTGTTTTATTGGGAGCAGCCGTGGGCTGTGGACCTGACAAAAAGAGAGGCGGCACCACCGGCGACTTCAAAAACAACTGACCCCTCATTTCTTTTAGATAATCTCAAAGAGAAAAAAGAAGAAAAGCCTATTAACGTGGCTTGCGCCGAAGATCTTTGCGGTTCAGCCGAAGACCAACTTCGCTTCAGCGGTTTAGGAAAATTTGGAGTTCCGGCGTCTGAAGAAGCTGAAACTTTTTTCCATAAGAAGCTTGCCCCCGAACTTGAAATTTCACTCGACTTGTCTGTGAAACAACTTAAAACCGCACAGAATCTGCTGGGAAAGTTCGTCAAAAAAAGCAAATCTGAAGCGTTGCAGCCCACAGTTGTGGGCCAGCTTACTTTTTTGTCGACTCTTCATCTATTCCAGACCTGCACCTCTCCTGAAAAATTTAAGGACCTTCTTGTAGTTTCCGACTCACAAATCTTACTCAGAGAAGACAAAGCAAAGCATTGCTTTGAGGTTTTAGGGGACTTACGTGCGGCCAAAGCTATTACGTTTTTGAATTTGTTTTTAAAAAGTGCATCGCAGACGAACAACCGTTTGGGCAGCTACCCATTTGATTACAATCTGCAATATATGGCTTATGTGCGCGGAGTAGATTTTAAGACAAATGCTGATCAAGCGCTTCAAACTGTCTTAGAAAATGAAGAACTCAAAGCTCAAAGAATTATTGATTCAGCCGGTAAATATATCTTCTATAAGCATGACCTCTCGCTTTTGAAAAAACGAAGCTACCTCGAATTAACAGAGGGGGAACGGCGCGGGCTAATTGACCTTTTTAAAGCCGTCAATATCATGAACGAACTTCTTAGAGAACCAATGGTGGAGGCTACTCGGGACCTCAACCTTCAAGCTGAAGAAGCCATTGAGATCTTAAAAATTGATTCGCAGATTGAAAAAATGATGGCGGTCATTCATTCAAAAGAACTCGCTTCTGAAAGAAAGAAACTTCTCAACAAATGTCTCACGATTACAGGACGCGCTTTTGCGGCCGCGCCTACTGAAGATGATAAAATAAAAGCAAAGAAGATGATCTCGTCTGTAAAAGAGGCCGCTAAAGTTGTCGCAGAAGATTTTTTCGGAAACGAATCCCTGCCCAAGATTCAAGCCAAAATCCAATCCATTAATATCCTTTGGCCTTCGACACCTAAGGATCTGAAAGAGCGCATGGTCTATAGCTTAAGAGCTGAGAATCAAAAACTCAAAAATTTTATTAGTGAGGCTGATCAGCTCGAAAATGATCCTGACTGGTCGTCTATTCTTCCGGCTCTGATCAGTCTTTTTATTCCAGACACAGAGAGCGAGTCGACACCTTTCACTCGAGCTGAGGCCGACTGCAAAAGATTTTCGCCACAGCCGCTTAACGATGCAGCGAATTCTTATTTCGACACCATTGTCATGAGTTGGCAGAGTATGATTTTTGATGAAACTGGGCCAGTCACTTTTGCTCATGAGCTAGGACACATCGCCTCGGGCACCATTGATTGGAGCGGAAAAGAGAGCGACCAGAATTATAATGCAGTCAAAAGTCGCTCGATGGCGCTACATAGTGCACTCAAAGATCCGTACGCTGAAATCTACACAGAAGAGGATTGGGCGGATGCTTTTGGCACTGCCGTCGTTAAAAAAATGGGGATCGAAGAGCAGAACTTTTGCAATCTCGTTCACTCAGACGAGAAAACCAAAGAGTATGTGAACCTCAATTTGGTCAGAGAAGAAGGTCTCGAAGATGATCACTCGCCAGGACTCCTTCGTGCAATCAATATGGAAATCGACATGGGTCGACCACTTACGCATGCTTGTAAGGCCAGCGTTGAAGAGCGGCTTCCTGTGGAAGAATTTATGACTCCCCTCGGGACTAAAGCTCACTAAGTTTTAGTCAGTCAGTTGCCAAAAAACAGCACTCGGGGCACTCGCGCCCCCCGCGACCCTAAAAACGTTCAAAAAAATCAGTAACTTACCGGGCCAGAGCTGGCCGCTCGCTTGCTCTTATAGAATATGGATATGAAAAAACCTATGTTGTGGCTCTTTTTAGCGCCCCTCTTATTAGTTGCGCAAATGGCTTTCGGTGAAAGTCGGGGCGAAGCTTTGGCTCAAGTAAAATCTTTGATTGATAAAAACCATACGCGCTTAATTGAGCTCGATTCTTCGATTTCAAAAGCTTTAATGGGCATTCGAGATTTGGGTCTTACTCAAAATCAAGAAACTCGAACGAAACTTGTGGGTTTAGAGAAAGAACTCGAAAAACTGAGCTTTCAAAGACAAGAGCATTTGCTTCGCCAAGAATTTTTAGATCGTTTGAGCTTTCAAGTGGATCGTCATTTTCAACGTGGGGATCTTAAAGCCTTCTTAGAGAAGAAAACTTTAGAGATGGCCCAAACCGAAATCTCTTCACCTCAGTCTGATTCTAATATGTGGAAGTTTTTAAGCTACTTATCACTCGCAATTAAAGAACTTCCTGAGCGCCACGAAAACCCATTTGCCTTTATCGAAGGCTATATGCGCTTTTCAACTTTGCTTAATCCTCTTCGTCCAGATGAATATTTAGCACAGAGAAACTACACGAACGGTCACGACTTTGAAACTGCTGCCCCGATGGAAGCCGATCGAGTAGGCGAAGTGGTCGATGCAAAGATTCAAGAGGCTCAGTCGCACAGTCAAAAAGATCGCCTCCCCTTTGAAGAACGCAAACCCTTTTTAAAACCCATGTCTCAAGTGTTTCAAGAACCTAAGATGGCTTTAGAACCCCAAACACTTCAAACTGCGCCCACGGAAAAACTTGAACGCCCGCATCTTTTAAAAGAGCGGGTCGTTGAAACTTTAAAGTCTGAAGTTTCGAATTCTGCGCCTGCAGAAGTTAAACCTGCCGCCCCCGTTCCCGTACCTACTGAAGCCGCTCCCCAACCTACGCCTCTAAAAAAGCCAGTCAAAAAAGCCATTCCGCTCCCCCCGCCTTACAATAATGCGACGGTCAGCGATGCTGAAATGACCAGCGAAGCTGAGATGAATAATTCAATGAAAGTTGAATTGGTGCCGGCCCTAGAGCGCGCCAAACAGACAAACTAAAAAAAATCAGAGTTATAGATCTGCTTGTTGAAAGCTGTGCAGAAAAGAAACGGCGCAAAGGTAAATCCAAATAAAAGTCATCATACCCCAAGCAAACATGCGGTAGCGCTTTTCAAAGCGTAAGGCTCTAAGCGAAAAATCAGAACGCCTTTGCCAGTTGATGCCTTCGGTGGTCGCTTTTAGAAATTGGCGTGCAGAAACGCAGAAAATTAAGACCGCTGTAATATTATAAACCCACCACATAAAGCTCTCCCTCAATACATTGTATCGGTTCAAGCTCGTCTCAACTTGAGACGTGAGCTTAAGCTTTATCTGAGTTTTTGTCGGTAGAGGACTTGTTTGACGCAGTTTCTGAGGCCTTATCCGGCCCATGGTCGCGTTTTACGACCTCGATCTCGGCGTTGATACGAAACTTATGCTCTTCAACAAAACGCGAAGCCTCTTTGACATAATCGATGCGGTTGATGATTTTGATCGCTTCGTTACTTACCCGTCCGATGATTTCATCTTTAGATTTGGAAGCACTGTGAAGAATGGCGTTCATCACGTCTTTAGGGAGCTTTAATTCACTTACATAAGAGCGGATATGCTCTTCGGTCATAAAGGCAGCACCGATTCCGGCGGTGACGAGTTTTTTTAACGTGTCGCCAAGCTTAATACGAGCTTCGCGACCCTCAGGTGAGTCATCAAAGTCATCATTGTTTTTGTCATTTGGTTTACCGTTATTATCCGCCATAGACTTCACTCACTCGTTTCTTAAAAGAACTCATCATATTGGGAAGATTCACATTCACAAGGGCCTTCGAAATGGGGCCCGGAATAAAAACTTTAAATTTTGCATCGACTTCGTAGGTGGCTCGAGTTTTTCCGGCCTCATCTTTGAGATCCCACGAACCTGTTGAAACTTTAAAGAGGTCGCCAGAATCAAACGTCCAACTCATTTTATGAGGTGGCTGCTCGGTGATCAGGAGTCTATAAGAAAATTGCTTTATGACGTTGACGTGGAACTCGACAACCTTTTGGTTGCCCTTGGTTTCGATGACTTTGCAGTCTTTCACCTCTTGTAAAAAGAGAGGGTATTTCTCGTAGTCAGAGACAATCTTAAAAAAGTCTTCAACTGAACAATTAAAGAGTTCCGTAGTTTTTGCGCCAGCCATAAAAGTCTCCTCTAAGATGTTACTTCAATTGTCATCATAAGATTCCGACTCTAGGGAGTCAAAGCCTCAGGTGTGGCAGGCACAACTGGCGCCGCCAGACACTTCTCAACAAGTCCAACTAAACCCTGACCTTCTTGATCTAAAATATCCATTTGTTCGTAAGCGACATTCACGGTTTCGCCGATGCCATTAGCAGCTTCACTTAAGGGTGAGAAAAAATCAGGGGCAATGGCAATAGTGGAGTCTTCCATTTGCGAGTAGTCATTGTAAAAACCATCGAGCGCAATCGAGACTTCGCCTACGAAGTTTGCAACAGCATAGTTGTTCTCATTCACACGAGTCGTAAAGTCCTTTAGGCGACTCACGATCTGGGTACAATCGGCTTGCGCCAAAACGCTTGCCGAATGAAGGGCCACCAGGCTTAAAAAAAGGCAAAATAGAAGCAGTCCTAATGTTCGAAGAAAACCCACAATAACCTCCCCGGTCATTTACCGATTAACACAATTTTAGACAGCGAGCAGTGACAATTCACGTCTGAATTCACATACCTAAGACACCGTAAGCACCCAAGCCTAAAACTGTCACCTTTATAACATATTGTTTTCCAATAGGAATATTAAAATTATGGCAAGCCAAAAGGCGGGCCTATGGAGTGCATTATGAAGTGTTGAACCACAGATTCCTTACCCAGGGTATCTGTGAAAATTACCTGGTCTAACCAGGCGAGGAGGATGGGTTATGAAGCCGATCAACAAAAACACAATTCAACTTACAGCAGGGCTGCTTATTGCGACGCTTGCTCTTAGTGTATTGCCGGCTTGTCAAAAGGCAAAAATGACCTCGGTTCCGCGCCATGCAGATGCGCCGGATAGCCCTGCAGCCGCTCCTCAAGACATTCCTGATGAAGAACCAACTCCATCGGTTCGACCGACTCCTACGACTCGTCATCCGGTTCCTATCCCTAACGAAGAAGAACCCGAAGAAGAAGAAATTGAACGACCTAATAATGATCCCGTTATGGTGATCTACCCAGGTCATAGACCACACCCTGTTGTGCGCCAGCCGCCAGTTTCTTATGCTAAAGACGTAAACGTATCTTGGTTCGATTCAGGTCACCGTCCCTATAATGTGCTTCCAGTTTGTAACACAAACGTGTGCGAAGAACTTATGGCTGATGTGATCACTCACCAAGGTGCTCGCACAAACAAAATTGACGTCTTATTTGTAGTGGATACTTCGGCTTCTTTAAGAACAGAAATGCCTAAGATCGCTCAAAACATCACAAGCTTCGTGGCGGCTTTACCTCCGCACACGGATTTCCGTTTTGCGATGTTAATTGGTCATGGTCCAGGCGCTGTGATTCAAGGCGAAAGCGACTGGTTTGGTCGCCTTTATGTAATAGACAAAAACTCAGACAGACCTGTGATCAATGCGGGCGTACTTAAACCTGTAGGCGAAAGACTCACTGAAGACGCACTTGTTCAATGGCTTGAAGCTAAATTTTTGGTTGGAAAAGAAAGCGATCATATTCTTCAAAATCTTCAGAATCAAAAAGATCGCGTTCAGTTTCATCCTCAAATAAAAGTTAATAAAAATCATAGAAGCAAAGATCTGATGAAAAATTCAAAAAAAGTTTAAAAGGTTTAATATAAATAATGCCTAAGAAAACATAGGACAAAAAAGTATAAAAA
>CAZDFM010000154.1:0-2719 GCA_964504465.1 uncultured Pseudobdellovibrionaceae bacterium
TGTTCAGTGCGGCCCGAAGCCAAATCAACAGTCACAGCTCCATTGTCGCCGAAAGTTGCGTCGGGAGACCCATCTGCATTAAAACGAAGAACAACAGTTTTATATTCTTCAGCAACAACACCCACATGGCCGGAAGCAATGATCTTGCCATCGGCAGCGAAGGTGAGGCCTCTGAGGTCGTTGGCCTGCGTAGTTACAACATCTACCACGGGCGTAATTGATTGGGCGAATGCAGGTGCGGTAAGACCTATGCTGGTCGTCAGCGCGAGCAACTTCAATAAACTTAAGCGCATATTTATCTCCATATTTTTTGTTTTAAGTAACGTAGCGAACTAAAGGCTAGATATCGAGGGGAGAAATTGAAGTCAATGCCATCACCCTTACATCTGATGATCAACTTGTTATCAACTAGCGCTTTTCTGATTTGGATTTTGGGGGAGTTTCATTGGGGAATTATCGAAATAAGTTTTGAAGAGAACCCATTTTCCAGCATCCAAAAAACTTCCAATTTCTAATTTTATAATTTCCAATTTCTAAATTTTGCGCACGTGCGCTTCGCGCATCCACTGTGCGTGGGGCGGAAATTGGAAATTGGAGATTAGAGGAAATTTTGCTGCGCAAAATTTGGAGGTGGTGACCGGATTTGAACCGATGTACACGGATTTGCAGTCCGCTGCCTAGCCCCTCGGCCACACCACCTAATTAGAGCTTTGTTGGGAGTCGAATCTAAACTGGGGATCGAGATAAATCAAACGTTTCAACGCTCAGGCTTCTACAAAAATCAGATGGTTAGGCAATTCATTTGGGTTTCTGGGGGTAGAAGGGAAGTGTTGGCTGAGTATGGGGCCGATATCGCCGAGGGCCGCGAGTAAGCCTTCAGAAAGCTTCCCCTTTTTGGCTTCGCTCATTAAATCAGCAAGGACCTTCTCCCAGGTTTCGGGAGGGAGTTTTAATGCGCTGTTTCGGTCTCCCAAGACGACAGCTTGATGCTCGAGCAATGATACAAAAACCAGAACGCCGGTAGAGTTACCGGTCTTTTGAAGCCCGTAACGATAGAATTCGTTTTCGGCTCGGAGCTCAACAAGCCTTGCGCGCTCCTCTTTTGGCAAAAACAAGCGCTGAATCCAGGCTGAAGAGCTGAGGAGTCGGGTCAACATCAGCGCTAATACAGGCCAAAAAATTATCGGCCACCAGATTTCACCAGAATAAGCTGCTTGAAGATGAGGTAAATCAATTAAGGTAAAAACTAAGAGAAGGCTTACAAAAAGCGAATAAGGCACATGCGAAATAGGGGATGAACGTTCGGCAATCATTACGACGACTTCACCTGCCGTGTGCATCTCAATTTCAGAAATCTTTTTTTCAATTTCAGACTTTCTTTCAGCAGAGATAAACTTTTTTGCCCAAAGGGGAACTTGCGAAGACATAACTACCAGCCTCCCGAGGCGCCGCCGCCACTAAATCCGCCGCCACCGCCGCCAGACCAGCCACGTCCACCGCGACCGCCGAAGCCTCCACCGCCCCCGCCGCGAGCAAGCAGGAAGAGGAGAAACAATCGAGGGTGTCTAATAAATAAGAAGGCACCGATAATAAAAATGATTATTGCAGGCCAACTGCTGCGCTTTTTTCCTGATTCAGCGTCGGCCGGAATGAACTCCTGTTGAGGAGCCGTTGAAAAATACTGATCTAAATTCACTTCAGGTGCGGTGACCTGAATAATTCGAGCCACTCCGAGCATTACTCCGGATTCGATTTCGCCCCGTTTAAACAGAGGGAGCATAATCTGGCTAATAATACGAGAAGCCTCTACATCGGTCAGATCGCCTTCAAGTCCCTGGCCTACTTCGATTCGAACTCGGCGCTGCTTCTGAGCAATCAATACTAAAGCGCCATTGTCTTTTTCTTTTGTCCCTAATTTCCATTGGTCTACAACTCGAATCGAAGTTTGCTCAATGGACTCATCTTCGATGTCCTGCAAAGTGAGCACGCGAAGTTGTGGACCACCTTTTCGGTAGATATCCTCAAGTGCAGAGTTCAGCTGAGATTCAAATTCTTGTGTGAGCATCCCGGCGTTATCAACGACGGGGGCACCAATTGGAGGGATTTTAACAAGAGCGGCCGACGGTACTGATACTAAGGCCGCAAGTATTAGGAGTGATAAAAAGAAATTGCGCTCTAGGCGCATTAGAACTGAACCTTTGGAGCTTCTTTAATTTGCTCTGCATTTTCAGTTGTCCACTGAGGTTTCTTGTCGAACTTGTAAATCAACGAGTTCGTAAAACTATTCGGTGGAACCGTAATCTGGTTGTTAAATAAATTGATATCTTCAATCAGGCGCTGACGTGCAACCGTGATTCGATTCTCCGTGCCTTCAAGCTGGGACTGTAAGGCTAAAAAGTTTTGATTCGATTTCAAATCCGGGTACTTTTCAACTACAACCATTAAACGAGAAAGTGCCGAGCTGAGTTCTCCCTGAGCTTGTTGGAATTGTTTAACAGACTGAGCGTCATCGGCATTCACAGTTGTTTGAGTGGCTTTAGCCCGGGCTTCAACTACGGCTGTTAAAGTTTCTTGTTCTTGTTTGGCGTAACCTTTTACAGTTTCGACTAGATTGGGAATCAGGTCTGAACGTCGCTTATACTGATTCACAACTTCAGCCTCAGAAGCTTCAACTTTGTTTTGCGCTTGGGGGATCGATTGGACTCCACAGCCAGATAAC
>CAZDFM010000154.1:2729-6429 GCA_964504465.1 uncultured Pseudobdellovibrionaceae bacterium
AACGCGAGCATCGATAACATAAGCATAAGAAATATTGTGCTAAACGAAGTTCTTTGCATTTAAGGTTCCTTTCAAGTTGGACGTCTTAACCTGTAGTCTTTTTCTAGTTTTGTAAAGCTATGTCGAAGGATTTCAAGTTTTCGAGATGTTTCAAAAGATCGCTTAATCCGTAGGCAGTTAACACAATCTGTCAATGACCCAAAAGCCCTTTCCCCAGAGTTGACCCCTTAACCTCTATCAGCGATTCTGCGAAGCCATCGACACAAATAAGAACAGATAAGATTCCGTAAGAACAGTGAAGGAGATTTTCGCAATGAAAAAAATCAAGGTTGTAAATCCAGTTGTGGAACTTGACGGAGATGAAATGACTCGGATCATTTGGTCCTTCATCAAAGATAAATTAATTCTTCCTTACCTTGATATCGACATTAAGTACTTCGATTTAGGAATTGAGTACCGCGACAAGACCGAAGACAAAGTTACTGTAGAAGCTGCACAGGCAATTAAAAAGTATGGTGTTGGAATTAAGTGCGCGACCATCACTCCTGACGAAGAGCGCGTTAAAGAATTTAAGCTTAAAAAAATGTGGAAATCTCCAAACGGAACCATCCGTAATATTTTAGATGGCACCGTCTTTCGTGAACCTATTCTTATGAAAAACGTTCCACGTCTTGTGCCGAATTGGACAAAGCCCATTTGTATTGGCCGTCATGCATTTGGAGATCAGTACAAGGCGACTGATTTTGTAACAAAAGGAAAAGGCAAACTCACAATCAGTTTTGTTCCTGAGAATGGATCGCCCGAAACTCATGAAGTCTATGATTTCGAAGGCGATGGGGTTGCGTTGGCAATGTACAACACGGATGAGTCTATCCGTGGATTCGCAAAATCTTGTTTTAACATGGCCTTAATGAAGAAGTGGCCGCTATATTTCTCAACCAAAAATACAATTCTTAAAAAGTATGACGGCCGTTTCAAAGATATCTTCCAAGAGATCTATGAGCGAGAATACAAAACTAAATTTTCTGAAGCTGGAATTACGTATGAGCATCGTTTGATCGACGACATGGTCGCCTCTGCTTTGAAGTGGAACGGCGATTTTGTTTGGGCTTGCAAAAACTACGACGGCGATGTGCAGTCTGACACTGTGGCGCAAGGTTTTGGCTCATTGGGACTTATGACTTCAGTGCTTATTACTCCTGACGGAAAAACAATGGAGTCTGAAGCGGCTCATGGAACGGTTACTCGGCATTACCGGATGCACCAACAAGGTAAAAAGACTTCGACCAATCCCATCGCATCAATTTTTGCATGGACACGTGGTTTAGCTTTCCGAGGTCAACTCGACAATACGCCTGAACTCGTTCGTTTTGCTGAAGCCCTTGAACGTGTTTGTATCGAGACTGTCGAGGCAGGCAAAATGACGAAAGATCTTGCAGTTTGTATTCACGGTGACCGAGTAAGCGAAGGACAATATCTTACAACTGAAGACTTCTTAGATGCCTTAGACGCCGGCTTAAAGGCGAAATGGAACAACTAAGACAATTTCGCAAGTTTGGATCGGCTTTAAGCTTTTTAACAGCCGCAGTTGTGGCTGTGGTCAGTCCCTTCAGCTATGCAAGTTATCCAGGATTAGGAGTCGCTGTTGGTGGCTCTAGAGTCGAATATGAAGAGCCAGGATTGATGTCAGAAAAAGGTCTTCTCTGGGGCGCCCACATAGCCTTTATGAATCCACCAAATGAACAAGTGAGCTTCCGAGTACAAGGTTCGCTTGTTTTGGGTTCAATGGATTATGAAGGCTCACTAGTAGATCTGCAATCGGGCGCAAGTCGACCGCATTCTACTTCGACTCAAGATGCTGTCTTTGATATACAAGGGGACCTTGCTGCAATCACAAACGCGGAAGGCGCGGTTTTGTTTCGTTTCTATGCCGGCCTCGGCATGCGATACTGGCAGGACCGCATAGAGGGTGCGGGCGGATATCGCCGGTACACAACTTATTATTTTCTACCTGTCGGTGCGATGGCTTCTGCAGAATTAGGATCGTCTCTCGAACTCAGTGTAGAAGCACAATATAACGTTTGGCTGCTAGGTGAGAATCAAACCTTTTTGTCAGATCTAAATCCCGCTTATGAAGATTTAAAGTTTAAACAAAATAGCGGCTCTGGATATCAGCTCGCAGTGCAAGCGACTCTCTACAACACAACTTACCGACCGTTTGCGCGTTTTGTTTATCAAGCTTGGGACGTGGAAGATTCTGAACCTGGAATCACCGGTGGATCGATTTGGTATGAACCCAAAAATAACACGAGTATGTTCATGACAATGTTTGGGATGATGTTTAAGTAAATCTTAGTAGTGAACTGGACCTAGTGCCAGAAACTACTGTCATCCCGCCACCTTAGGGCTTAGCACTGTTTACAAAACTCCACAAACTCACGACGAAACAGACATGATAAGCGAGATCTCAAAAGAGTAATCTTATATCTCAACATGGAGGTTAAGATGGGGTTCGCTCAAAGATTAGGAAGATCTACTAAAAATTCAGGTTATCAAAAAAAAGTTCAGCTCACAAAAAAGAACTTAGTTTTACAGAACTGGCATATGGCTAATCTGCGGGGTGCAGATCTTGATCACGCCAATTTATCTTATTCAAATTTTCAGTTTAGTAATTTATCTCGCGCAAATTTGAATGGTGCCAATCTTAAAGGTGCAAATTTAAATTACGCGGACATCACTCATGCAGATCTTAGAGGCGCTGATTTGCGCGGAGCTTTTTTATTTGGTTGCTGGCTTCGCTCTGCCAAAGTCGAAGGCGCAATAATTGATTCAACAACTGTACTTCCTGCTGACTTTCCAATTGAAGAAGCTATTCGGCGAAATATGAAGGTCATTCATAGTGACAGTGCTACGAGCTTGAGGGCTTGCTAACGGAGGGTATATGTATTCACTTCAGACTGCGTTTAAATTTGAACCACTGAGCACACAAGGACCTACCACAGATTCCTCAAAGGCTCCCTGGATATACGGGCAACCTGTTAAATGGGGTTATCACCCACGTGTACTCATTGTCGAAGACACACGCGAGTCGCAAGTGATTGCTGAGCTTGGATTAAAAGATTGGGATGCAAATATTGACATTGCAGAAGATGGTTTTGAAGCAGTGGAGCGCATCTTAGGAGGTCCCAAGTGGGACTTAATTATTTTAGATTGGAAACTCCCAGGATTGAATGGACTTCGATCCTTAGCCTATGTTGAAGAAGTAATGGCTTTAGACGAAGAGTTGATGGATCAATGGGGAGCCGAAAAGGTGCCTGTGGTGCTTTATTCCTCTGCACCCATGGCTCAGCACCAATTCGATACTTATGATCACTTTAAGATTGTCGACATCTGGCAGAAACCCATTTCGCCAAAAGCTATCAAGCAGCGATTGGGACTCATGGTTGAGCCCTAAGAAATATTTATGATAAAAATTTGGTGAACAACGGGAACACTGAGGCCTTCTGACCTCAGCGTTTTCACGTGATCTTAGAGCGACTTCATTGTCTCAAGAGGTGTGGTCACAATCCCGCTACGAAGAACGGTTTGTTTCGGCATTTGCGGAGGATTAAAGCGATACCCCGAACCGTGAACGGATTCAACGAGATGGCTCATTTCGCCTAATTTTTTACGGAGTTTACTTACGTGGGTGTCTACACTT
>CAZDFM010000155.1:0-484 GCA_964504465.1 uncultured Pseudobdellovibrionaceae bacterium
CTGCGTTTAATAAAAAAATGATCGAAGAGTTTGCTGAAGGACCGCATAAGTTGGGCCGACAAGGAATCGCTTCAAAAGCAACAACACAACCTCAAACGCAGCGGCATTAACATGAAGTCGCAGTTTTTACTTTTAGCTTGCTGCTCATTAGTTGTGCCGGGCTTTTCATTTGCTGAAGTTGCCGAAGAAACTTGGATCCCCGACCGTTCGGTGGCGCAAGTTATTAAAACGACCGTACACTTGCAGCCCAAAAGTGGAGCCAAGAATCTTAAAGGCAAAGTTGACTTCGAACAACAAGCCAAAGGCGTAAAGGTGACAGCGAGCATTGAGGGGCTCAAGCCGAATTCTGATCACGGATTTCATATCCACCAGAGTCCGGATTGCACCGCTCCCGATGCGAAGTCAGCAGGCGACCATTATAATCCTACTCAGAAACCACATGGCTCTCCCGAACACGAAGATAAGTTTCATATTGGCGATTTAG
>CAZDFM010000155.1:494-6413 GCA_964504465.1 uncultured Pseudobdellovibrionaceae bacterium
CCGACAAAAACGGAAAAGTAAATATGCAGAAGGTGTACGAGCACCTGACGATGGATACGAAGTCTAAAAATTCGATCGTGAACCGATCCATCGTTCTGCATGCAAAAGCTGATGATCTAAAGACTCAGCCATCAGGTGATTCGGGCGATCGCATCGGTTGTGGAGTGATTAAATATTAATTGAACTCAACAGAGCGTTTGTAGCCCAAAAAGAGCCCGACGTGATCACCGTATTCGCCGGGCTTTTTTGTAACTGAATGGGAGTAACGAGTGTCAATTAAAACCGCATTGGTTTCATCCCGCCAAAACTCCCATTGCAGTGAGGCATCTAATCCGTATTCAGTTGTGTCTTGGCCGGAAGTGGCGGTTTCTCCCGAAGGAAGTTTATCTTTTTGAATAACCGAATAATCACCCATCGAATAAGAAGAAAAGAATGATAAACCTGCAGAGAAAGAAGGGTTAAACCAGTGACGATAACCAAGGGCAATATGAAGCCGTGTTACCTTTTCGGCCAAAACTTTGTCGTCTTCTTGCCGGTAGTAAGCCTGCTGCATAAAGTAGAGTCCGACCTCAATGCCTCCGTTGTAATCGACATCGCCTTCAGCCACGAACCCAAAGCCACCAAAAAGCGGAGACTCGATGTTTGAGTTTTCAGAGACGACTGTTTTATATATTGCGGGACCTACCATTCCTGTAGCCTTGCCTGCGGCCGGTTGGTGCGCATTAGATTGTTCAGAAACTAAAAGCAGTGATACAACTACTAGGTTTAATAATGGATTCGAAAACAGGTTCGATGGCAGGTTCGTCATTGAAATGAGTTAATGGGAGCGGCAATAAAAGTTCAATCTATTTTTCTACTTGTGTTGCCATATTTAGGAAAGGCGCTCGCGATTGCAGGCGTTATTTTTTCGCTCGCGATTTCTGCTGTACCGGCCGTGGCCCAAACACAAAATAGTCCCGCGAAAGCATCGGAAGCGAAGGGCTTGATACCCGACGCTCTCGCGCCGGAACCGGCTGGCGATGAATTTATGCCATCAATCGTGCCACACATCCCAGGTGAAACTCCCAATATGTTGAGTCCATTACCTGGGCAGAAGAAGCCGGTGACAAAAACAAAGCAGAAGAAAAAGAAAGCAAAGCCCGAGCAGACGATGCTTAAGGATATTTACGTCGATAAAAACAAAGAGATTTCTCAAGAGATCGACAAAGCCGCCGAAAAAATTGACGTATTTTTAGCCGGAAAGAAAGTGACAGATAAAGCTAACAATTCTTCGATTCGTATCGAAAACTCTGCTTATTACAGAGAGGGCGGTGAGCTCGAAACTTCTCTCCACTTTGGAGTTAATCTAAGGCTCCCAAATCTCGAGAAAAAATGGGCATTAAAATTTACTAGCTACGATGAACATGAAGAAGACCGCCGTATCGATCAAAAGCAATTTCGAACTCAACCTAAAGAAGAAAACTATGGGGCGGCTTTGGTATTCTTCAAGCAATTAGGAAGAGTGAAGACGACCTTTCAGCCGCGTTTACAACTTAAAAATCCCCTCGACATGGCTTATTACTTAACTTTTGAAACTGATGTCGAAATGAAGCACTACCGGATCGATCCAAAAGTAGAGTTCTTCGCACGGCCTCAAAAAGGGGTCGGGGTATTCGTCTCTCTTCCTTACACCTACGTACTGTCGCCGACATGGGCGATGGTCTTAGCTCAAGAAGTTGAATACGAAGACCGCCAAAACATGTTCACCCATAACAGCGGGATATCCTTTGGACAAAAAATTTCAAAAGACTCCAGCATAGGCTATGCGGTTGCCGCAGCGTCAAACAACCGCATGACTTACCACTTACTTCAGTATGGCTTTGCCGTCTCTTATCAGCAGATGCTGTTTAAAGATGCCTTAAGTTACTCGATTGCTCCCAATTGGGATTTTATTAAAGAACGTCACTTTAAAGGCGTCGTGGGCATGAGATTTAACGTCGACTTTATCTTTTAACGAAGGGTATTGCGGTTGTTCGGGCAAAAGCTGCACCCCGGTTTCGTCAGGCAGCACACCTCTTCAAAGCCGCCACGATGAAGTGCCGCAGTCACAATGCGCTGGTGTTCGAGTGTGAGCCCAGTAAACTCAGCCTTTTGTTCGAGCCAGCTGCGCAAATCGCGATAGCCGGTCTTTGCAGGTCTTTCGAAGCGAGAGCGCTCCCAAACAGCTACGATCTGAAAAGCTGAACTCCATGGAAACTGAGTGTAGTTCGGCTTAGACTCAAAAAACTCCGTAGCCAATTCAGGAGCCAAGGTTTGGCTCTGCAAATCTAATGGCACTAAATGTTGGCTGATCACAGCTTGGGCGAAGCTCTTTTGGAGTTGTGAAAGACCCGTCGGGGGACTGATCCTTTCGATTTGCTCGCCCACCCAGGTTTGGAACACAAAGTTATAAAGTGACCAGAGGGCGTTGGTATAAAATAAGTAGATCTCACTATCGGTAAGACTCTCGACCGCATATTGCTTCTTAAAGTTCTCTTTGAGTGAATCAGAAACCAGGTCGGGCAGACTTGGCCGCTCTTTCCAGGGTAGCTGTCCTTTGGGCAAATACAGCCAGGCCTCGGCCTTTAGCGCGAGGTAAAGTTCTTCGAGGGTTTCAAGATCAAAGCGTTTGTCATTATATATTGAGTGCAATTGCGGATTCACTTTTTCAAGGCGGGAGAGGATTTTAGCCTCACGGCCGACTTCTAAGAGGCGCGCGCATTCGTCTACTTTAGGACCAATTTCATCAACAGCTCCGACCGGCAAAGGCAACAGAAGAAAACCGAGCACTAAGATAATGAAGAAACCCCATTGGCGCATAAAGAATTGAATATGAGATCACTCGGTGCGCATTCAACCGATTAATATATTACTTTGTGGACTTCAATGTATTGCGCCTGAGGCCCTTCGGGTTTTCATCAGATTATCACTTACATTTGAGGGCTGTTAAAAAAGAGAAAGGCCGCGCTGGCGGCCTTTCTTCTTCCTCAGAAATCTGAGGTGAATCAAATTGTAAGCGACCCGAATTCTGGGCCGCCTTTATTCTTCCTTACTGAACTCCGGCCATGATGGCCTGTAAGAGAAGGTTACGTTTTGCATCGATCTCGTGAGCCAAACCTTTTCGAGTTAGGTTCTCAAGACGAGAGGCAATTGGTTCTCGAGCTAATACCTGAATTGGAGGCAATGTTCCTTGAGCCATCTGTTGATTTACAAAATCAAAGAAAGTCGAGAAAGCTTTTGATCCAGTCACAAGATCACCGATTTGCGCGATCTGGCCTTTAAGGGCCGTCACTTGCGTGGTGATTTCAGTTCTTCTCGCAGGTGTTAGAGCGGTAGTACCATCGGCCTCAAACCCAGAGGTCAACGAAGCTTCCAACTTTCCTAATTCAGCCGTCATCGCGGCAAGGTCCTTGTCCATAGGTGCCAATACCTGTGCATAAAGGAGCAACTCAACATTGAAAACGTACTTAATGAGTCTTCCTACGACGCTGTTTTCACCATGTTGTTGGATTGCTGCTGCTAACGCTCCACCAAATTTACGAAACTGATCTACAGTTTGAATTCCGCCACCGCCCAGTGGGCTAGATGCAGGAATCGCGGCCAAGATGCTTCTCGAAACCGAAACGATCGCTGGACGTTGTGCTGCAATCGCTTCAACATTAGACGCTCTAAATTGCGCCGATTCATACTCGCTCATTAAGTATTGAACATAAGTGTTTTCAGGTCGGGCACCAATGATTTGACCGTTGATTCGAAGCACTTTCTTCGCACCGTCTTGTGCTGCTTCGGCATCGCTCCGGTATGATTTGGAAAGCATAGGTGTAAAGCGAAGAGAAGATTCAGAAGCAGAATCAGGAACCGATGCGCTTTGCAGTAGCATTGCGTAAAGAACGTTCAGAATACCGGATTCATTCGAGTATGTCTCAGCGTAAGCATTCGCCACATTGTTCAAATCTGGAGAATAAGGCTTAAGATCAGCTCCAATGAGCATTCTTGATAAGATTGCTTGCGTGTAATCTTCTCTGAGGTCTGGTTCATCGAGCACACTTGGGAAAATCTTCGAGTCTACGTGACCCAAAGTAACTGCTACGTAATTAGTAGGAGCTACGATTCGAGCGCCAAGCATTAAGCCGGCAAAAATTCGTTCATTGTAAATGCCCACTACGTCAGCATCGGTATATCGCAGATCCTCGACATTTAATGAGAAGTGGATATCCGAAACAGGATGTCCAATTTGCCGTTCATAAGTTCCACCGTAAACGCCCGCAATAACTTCTATTACATTCTTGTCATTACAAGAGCTGACGTTAATGTTTCGGCCTTTATTGGCCTTCACATCGTCACGGATAGTCGAGAAAGGAACCCACTGAGATTCACCGTCACGGTCTTTGTACATACAAACTGCGTCAGGCATCAAGGCAATGTCTTTCAAGAAACTATATACGCGATCTCGAACCGGGAAGTACGCTTCGAAATCATCTTTGTATTCAGCACTACGTGCCATTTTTGAAAGAACATTTTGTTGATAATTAGCTGCCGATTGGCCACTCCATGGATCGAAATGTCCTTGTAAGTATCCCGCTTTGTTACCAACAAAGTCTTTTAACTTAAAGCGCCAGTGATCAAGCATAACACGCAAGCGGATCATTCTTTGGATGTTTGAACCCGCGGCTCGGGGCGCAACCGCTCTATCAAAACGGTAGCGGTAAACAGCCATATTTTGTTCGATCAAACGGATATCGTTTTCGACGATTTCAAGCGGAGTTACACCGTAATCGTGCTGCATGCAGAGCGCGTCTTGACCAAGAATATAGTCGAGGTCGTCACAATAGAAGGGTTGACCTTGGATTTTAACCAAAGGCTTCGGACGAGGGGTAACGCTTCCATCCGAATTTTTTAATTCGTCAGCATAACCGAAATTGATTGCGGCAATGTCATACTTACCAGGAGTAAGTAAGCGATCATGCTCAAGGGGAATATAATCCATCGTTGATGACGAGCGTGGAAGTCCGCCATCGGCACTAGTAATTCCGTAATGCTTTTCAAGTTCTTCTGCCGTCCAGAAGTTCGCCTGATCAGTAGAAGCACGGAAGTTATGCGCCAAACCGAAATTGTGACCCATCTCGTGAACCAGAGTGGCCAACAGTTTTTCCTCAAGGAAAACATTGATACAAGAGTCGAGCGCCATAAGCTCTTTTTCAGTCGTCAACGGCGTGCCGCTTGCTTTAACTGCGGCCGCGAACACTTTAAGTTCAGGGCAGCGGTGTTCAATTGTCGCTGACATAATAGTTGAAAACTTCTCGGTATCTGTATGGCTCGCAAATCTAAGCATGGCGGGTTTTTCAACGGCCAACTTTAAAAAGCGCTGAGAAAGTTCCAAAGCTGTTTTTGGAGCCGGCTTTTTCTCTACATAAGACACCATCTTCGCAAAAGCCGAATCCGGAGAGAAGTTATTATAGGAAACCTTTCGGTAACCGTCTTTTGAAACGAAATCTTGCACATAAAATTCAAGATCTTTTAGTTCGCCGTCACTACCAAGTTGAAATTTGTAGTTAAGAGGGTTCGACATAGTCTGATTTTCAACGTGGCCCATCGTTCCGCCCGTTGAGAGTTCAGGACGGTCGTTAATAGAATTGTCGAAATACCCAAGCTCTTGTCTTACATACAGTCGAAGCTGGGCGACGATTGAGCTACGGAAGTTCGCGACGTGCATGTTACTGCTCGCCATGATGATTTCGCCCGTAAACGGATCGCTTAAAGATGGTCCAAAACCAAGTAAACCAGAACCACTCGACACGCCGTCAATGTAGTTAATGGCATTATATCGAAGATCGGCAAGGTTAACCCGTTTTGAATTATCAAAACGTACGCGAGTGCCTGTGTTCGCAAGTGCAAAAGTTT
>CAZDFM010000156.1:0-6399 GCA_964504465.1 uncultured Pseudobdellovibrionaceae bacterium
TATCAATTTTGTATTAGGCAAATCTGTCGATTGGAAAAATTGCATTCGATGCAAGTGAACAATTTCTCGAATGAAAACAAAAACACAGGGTGTTTTATTTCACTCAGTCTCGCGACGAGAAGCTAGACCAGTGTCTAGCTTCTCTCAGCACTCTCTCATTTGGAATATAAAGACAGTAATCGTATATTTGCTTATAGCTTCTATAATTCGTAGCGAACTTAGTTGTTCAAAGCCCCTGCATTAATCCAGTCGCGGATTGCATTTAGCTCAGTAGTCGACAGCTTTGATCCACCATCAGGCATGCTTCCACTATTTGTTTCGGTGTAAAGTTTTGAGCTGCTTGCATTGCCGGTGCGAAGAGTCTTGATGGTTTCCGCGTACGAGTTGTAGCGAACTCCAGAGAGCGCCAAGCCCGTCCCGTGACACGCCACACACTTAGGCTGCAATACATTGGCGAAAATCCAAGTAAATGTCGCATTCGGGTTCGCTTGCTGATTGTTCACTACAATCGTCCGATTTGATGAAGTCGCCATATTGTTGGCCGCATCTCTTGCACGAGCTGTAATGGTGTGAGTCGCGTTGGTTAAGGTCGTTGTATTAAATGTCGTAGAATACGGCGCACTCGTATCTTCGGCGCCAATAGCGGCTCCATTCATAAAAAATTGTACTCCTGCGACACCGACCGCATCTGAAGCGGTAGCTGCAATCGTAATAACCCCCGACACTGTTGTCCCACTAGCCGAAGGAGTGCCGATAGAAACTGTTGGCGCCGTCGTATCAGGCACCACATTATTAACCGTGATACTTCTCGAGGCAGATAAAGTCATTCCATTCGAAGTGTCTCGGGCGCGAGCTGCAATCGTATGAGAGGCATTTGTTAGAGTCTTGGTGTCGATAATAAACTGATAAGGTGAAGTCGTATCTTCAGTCCCTACATTTGAACCATCGATGACTAAGTAAACACCAGCCACTGCGACATTGTCAGAAGCATTGGCAGTAATTGTGATAGTTCCGATTTGTGTAGAACCATTGGCTGGTGAAGAAATTGAAACTGTGGGTGGAGTTGTATCGGGAGCTACGTTGTTGACCATGATCGCGCGAGCTTGAGACGTTGTCATATTATTAGCAGCATCACGCGCACGCAGAGTTAAGGAATGGCTCCCATTAGTTAGACTATTTGTATTGAGGCTAATCGAATAAGGTGCAGCCAAGTCCTCGTTTCCATACGGTGTCCCGTCAACTAAGAGCTGGACGCCCACGACGGCCACATTATCTGTTGCGTTCCCGGTTACAACTACTGAACCACTGACTGAGCTATCCGCAGCGGGAGCGGTAATTGAAACAGCTGGCGCAGTTGTATCAGGCGCGGCGTTATTTACGTTGATAGTTCTCACTGCAGAGGTCGTCATATTTCCAGCAGCGTCTCGAGCGCGAAGCGAAAGTGCGCGACTGCCATTTGCGAGCGTCATTGTATTTAAAGAAAACGAATAAGGTGCTGAAGTGTCTTCGCTACCCGACATCACTCCATCGACTAAGAGTTGAACCCCCGCCACGCCCACATTGTCACTTGCTGATCCTGTGATTGTGATCGCGCCGCTCGCTTGCGAAGCATTTGCGGGAGCTGTGATCGAAACTGCAGGAGGCGTCACATCATTATTTGAGTAACTAATGATGATGTTAAGGGTCGCAGAAAACTGCGTGTTTCCAGATGTGTCACGCGCGAGAGCTTTAAGCTCATAGGAACCATTGGCGAAGTCTGCTGGATTAAGACTTGCTTCATAGGGCGGGCTAAGATCTTCCACACCTACAACAGTTGAGCCCATATAAAATGAAACGCCCGCAACAGCCACATTGTCAGTTGCAATCGCTTGTAGATTTACTAAAGCTGAAATCGTTGCACCATCAATCGGAGAGTTGATCATGACACTCGGAAATTCAGTGTCTTCGTCACCGGGCTCAACCGGGACTGAACCTTTTAAGGCTTGATCCCAGGCCGCAACGTGACCCTGTAGCTCCGATGCCCACGACAATGGAAAGTCGTTATGGCCACCTTCGATTTTTTTAACAAAACGTGACGATGCAGGATCGTTAAAATTCACTAAATTGTGTGCCTTGATAGTGCGAACCGCTTCTAGAGAGTCGTCGACTGCAAATTTTGGATCTTGAAAACTTCCGTGGCAGACTGCACAGTTTTGCTTGAGAAAAGGTTTGAGAGTGAGATCAAATTTCGCGGCCAGTTCAGCGTCTGTGTAATCAGTACCCGCCGAAGATAGATCCGTCGTACCATTTATGGCGTGATAGGGTGAACAGTTTTGAAATGGTACAAGTACCATTGTGAGACATAGCACATGGACAATGATCTTTGGAACTCGCATACGCACCTCATGATTCTCTATTGAACAAGTAATGAGAATGCAAAGCCGTTGCCCGGTCCGCTTAAACCTGATCTTCGCCACCGTTAAGTTTTAGACACTGTTCAAACCTCAAACATTAGCTTTGAATCATGGCTCGCAGCGGTACGTTTCAAATAGAAACGAAGTTTTTGTTTTATTGCTTTTCAAACTACTTGAGTGACGATCTAATCTTTTTGATTCTGAACTACGGTTTTAAAGTTTTTGTCTCGAATTGAGTTCCATGGAGGAACCCTTGCGTTTGATCCAATGTGTTTTTGCATTTTGTTTACTCATCTTCGCTTTTTCGAGCTCCGCATTAACTGTTACGACTTTAAACCTTGAGTGGTTTGGACGAGGGGGCGAAATGCATGGAACCCCTCAAGAAGAATTTCGCCACCCAACTATCAAAGAGCTGCTTGAGACTTATCTGCAGACCACAGATGTTTTCGTTTTTCAGGAAATTATTGATGTCACATCTTTGTTTTCAATTCTTGCGGGCTGGGACTGCCGAACCTATGACATTCAAGATTTGAATCATCAGCATATTACGACGTGCGCACGACCTGGACTCATCTCACGCGACTCTGTCATTGATGCGGTTCAAGTATCATGGGGACTTCGACCTGGGTTTCGCGTCGACTTGACCCTAACAAACAGAAAAACTCTTGCTGTGATTGGTGTACATCTCAAAGCGGGTCAAAATGATTCGGCTGTACGAGTGAAACAAATCGAAAAACTCATGGAAACTGTGGAGCCTGGCACACCAATGTTGATCCTCGGCGACTTTAATACTTTCCCAAAATCAAAAACTGGTTTGAGTGAAGATGATATCGCGATGATGAAACCCATTTTTAGCGCCCAAGATTTTACCGAGGCCGGTGGAGACCAGGCGACTTATCTCGGCTATGATCGCCGCACTTTTGACCGTGTTTGGAGCCGCAACTTAAAAGTGCTTTCGCATGCTGTCCGAGGGCCATGCCAAGCTTATGGAGTTGAACCTTCGACACGATTTACTCTCGAATCTTTTTACACACAGTTTATTTCGGACCACTGCCCGGTTTCGGTTGAGATCGAAGAATAGACTCCGCAAAAACATTGATTCTTTATTTTACTCACGATACGGTTGAATTTATGTTTCGCCCACTAAAGAGTTTTCTTTCTCTATTTGTGATGACTGCGATTGTAGCTTTTCAGCTGCACGGGCTCTCACACATCAGTCATCATGAAACTGCAAATAAAGGCATTGTGCAGCTCGCACAAGACCTAAGCGCAAACTGTGAGCTTTGCGAAGTTCGATCTCATACTCCCGTATTAAAAACGAGCCACGCCTCTCTTCTCGCTGAATATTTCATTGCCGCGACCTTAGCAAAATCCCCAGCCGCAAACTTTAACTCACAAACAAAGGTGCAGCTGCCTTATTCTCGGGGCCCACCCTATTTGGCTTCGACAATCTAATATAACCGACAATTAAAATACGCTTGAATACAGAGTATGCGCTGTCTTTGTCGCGCTTTGGGTTTTGCACCTCAACTCTGTAATTACATTCTCACTATGAACTTTGAGGAGTTACTTATGTCTCTCGATTTTTTTAAGTTTAATATGATTTTATTTTCTGCAATTTTTTGGGTTTCTTTGAGTCTTCAAGCTCAAGCCCAAACTGAATCGACAGAGCTGGGTCAACCGGCCCCCGCCCCGTTTACTAAAAAGGTTTCGCGAGGAAACACTTTTAATCCCGAAATTGGAGCGAACCTTTTGGGACTTTACCAGCGAGGTACTGGGCTCTCTGATGACCGTACCGTAGTGCCTCACAACGGGTTTTCTCTTCAAGAGGCGGAGATCCAATTTAGCGCCGATGTTGATCCTTATTTAAGAGCCTCAGCTTTACTTGCAATTTCACAAGAAGATGGTGGGACCGAGTACATGGCCGAGCCCGAAGAAATCTATGTCGAAACTCTGCAGCTTCCAGGCTTTACCGTAAAAGCCGGAAAATTTAAACTCGCACTCGGAAAACAAAATCAACTGCACACTCACGCCCTGCCGTTTATCGACGGGCCACTCATTCACGACATACTATTGGGTGGAGAAGGTTTAAACGAGTCCGGGGTTTCACTAGCTTATTTAGTACCGCTCAGCTGGTATTCCGAAATTCAGCTGCAGGCTTTTTCGTTGAACAATGAGGAACTCTTTAACAGCCAGGACTCGGGAGATATGGGTGGACTGGTTCATTTAAAAAATCTTTGGGACCTTTCTGATTCTCTTACTTTTGAGATGGGTTTGTCGGGTGCGACCGGTAAAAACCAATTTGACGAGAACAGCTCGGTTTACGGAGCAGATCTCACCTTTAAGTGGAGACCTGTTGAAGGCGGAAAATATCAGGCCGTAGTTTGGTCGACTGAATATTTAGCGGCCAATCGCAAAGGGCTACTTGATGCGGCAACCGGAGAGTCACTCGAAGAACTCGGCGGAATCGCAACTTGGATTCAGTACCAGTTTGCTCAGCGCTGGTGGATTCAAGCGCGACATGAGGCCGTCGGACTCCCGCGGCCTGAGGCCATTCCTTCACGAGAAAAACAAAGTGCACTCATTGGGTTCTTCCCTTCTGAGTTTTCAGGAATACGTTTTCAGTATGACCGCGACAAAACCTTGGGTGCTCCGACAGACCACACATTTTCGTTACAGTACAACGTGAGCATCGGGGCCCACCCCGCACATATGTATTAGGAGTAAAGATGAAATCAAAAGTTATGTGGCTCGGGATTTTGATTTTTGGGGCGCTTCATGCGCCTTCAAGTTTTGCAAAATTGCAGGTGCTCACCACCCTTACAGACTTAAAAGTGATCGCGGCTGAAGTGGGCGGATCACTTGTTGAAGTTGAAAGCATTGTTCGAGGAACACAAGATCCGCAT
Source organism: uncultured Pseudobdellovibrionaceae bacterium (assembly GCA_964504465.1). GTDB lineage: Bacteria > Bdellovibrionota > Bdellovibrionia > Bdellovibrionales > UBA1609 > CAZDFM01. The sequence continues at coordinate 5,300 of CAZDFM010000156.1, forward strand.
GCTATTGAGGCTAAACCCTCCTATATGGTGAAGGCGAATAAAGCTGATCTCTTAATCGCAATTGGTTTAGATTTAGAATCAGCCTGGCTTCCAAGTATCGTCCGAGGCTCTCGAAATCCTAAAGTTTCAATGGGCTCTCGCGGTTTTTTAGAAGTGGGACCTCTAGTCGAACCCATTGAAGTTTATACAGGCGAGATCTCGCGCCGAGACGGCGACGTTCATCCTGATGGTAATCCTCATGTTACTTTAGATCCCATCAGAAGCGGAAAGATTGCCGTACTTATTGGCGACCGAATGGCCGAACTCGATCCTAAAAATTCTGAAACCTACAAAACAAACGCTAAAAAGCTTCAAAGCCGACTTGAAGAAAAAACCACGGGCTGGAAGCTTCGCTTAAAAGCAGCACAAGCTCATAGCGTCGTCACCTATCATAAAACCCTGTCGTATTTTTTAGAAAGGTTTGGAATAAGAACTTTAGCTATGCTTGAACCTAAACCTGGAATTCCACCCACCAGCAAACATCTCATGACGGTGATCGAGTTATTAAAATCGGAGAAGACCCCCTTGGTTTTAATCGAGAATTTTTTCGATCCAAGTGTCGTAAAAAAACTAAAATCGACGGTCACAAATCTTCGAAGTGCATCAGTCCCCGTCGCTGTCGAAGGGCATCGCGAAATTAAAACTCTCGACGATTTGTACGAGTCACTTGTTAAAACTATCGAAGGAGTAAACTAATGGAACTTGGTGCAGCTCTTTCATTTTTGGCACCGCCGTTTGTAATGTGTCTGATTCTTGCTGGAATTCACTGTTATCTAGGGCTTCACGTTCTTGCTCGCGGGGTGATTTTTGTTGATCTGAGTTTGGCCCAAGTGGCGGCTTTAGGAGCAACCTTTGCCGTCCTTTTGGGCTTTGAACATCATTCGCTTGGAGCTTACTTTGTCTCTTTAGGCGCTACCTTTACAGCGGCTGCACTCTTTGCCTTAGCTCGCCGGCATGAAAAGTCATTCTCACAAGAAGCCATTATTGGAATTGTTTATGCTTTGGCTTCAGCAGGAGTCATTTTATTTGTAGATAGAATGGCGCACGGTGCTGAACACATT
>CAZDFM010000157.1:0-6386 GCA_964504465.1 uncultured Pseudobdellovibrionaceae bacterium
GAGCGCTTAAAACTTGCTCAAAAATATAAGGCGAAAAACCTTCTTGAGACTCAGTGAGTCCGCCGGTGTCGATGACTTCAAAAGTTTTCCCCCACCACTCAGCCGATTCAATTAAAATATCGCGAGTGACACCGGGCTCGTTTCGAACGACCGATTTTCTGGAGCGTGTGAGTTTATTAAAGAGCGAGGACTTACCCACGTTGGGGCGTCCAATCAAGGCGACCCTAAGTAGCGCTGTCTGGGAGAACATAACCAAGCTCCTTCATAATAAGTTCGTTTTTAGACCAATTCTTTTTAACGGCCACATGTAGATCAAGATAGACTTTGCGCCCACAGAATTTTTCGATTTCTTTACGAGCACCTGAGCCGATAAACTTAAGTTTTGAACCCTGTTGCCCGATTACGATCGAACGATGATTTTCTTTAGCCAAAAGAAGTTCGGCATAGATTTTAATAACGTTACCTTCGTTTTCGACAAACTTTACGATTCTCACCGCAAGTCCAAAGGGAATCTCTTGGTGCAAGAACTCAAAGGCCTTTTCGCGAATGGCTTCAGCTGCCATTTCTTTTAAATTAGAAAGCGTAAACAGCTCTTTATCATAAAGAGGAGCTGGGCTTTCGGGTAAAAGCTCATACAAAAATTCAACCAATACATCTTTAAGCGCATCGGGTTTTCTTAAAGCCGATGCTAATACAACCGGGCGGCCAAGTTTTGCGAGCTTTTCTCTTAAGATCATGACTCGGTGAAACTGTGGGAGGTCGTCTTTATTGATCACCGCCATCCAGGGCTTTTTTGAAAGCTCGGCAATGCGGATGACTTCGTCTAATTGTTCAGGATTTTTCGCATCAAGGTTTAAGACCACAAGGAGAACATCACTTTGATGAATTACATCTTGGTACTCCCCTTCTAAGAACCGATTGAGTCCGCTTGAAGAGCTCACTATTCCGGGAGCATCGACAAAGATCGCCTGCATCTTTTCATCAGTGTAAATCCCGGTAATACGTTTGCGTGTAGTTTGGGGTTTACTTGTGACAATCGAAACCTTTTCGCCTACGAGCGCATTGGTGATTGTTGATTTGCCGGCATTGGGAAGCCCCAAAAGCCCTACGAATCCTGCTTTAAAACTCATACGATTTTCTCCAAGGCCTTGCGGGCCGCATCTTGCTCTGCTTGTTTTTTACTGCGCCCTTGGCCTTCGGCTAAGACTTCTTCTCCGACCGACACTCGCACAAAAAAAGTTTTTTCGTGGTCGGGTCCTTCTTCTTTAAGCACAACGTAAGAAGGTGTGAGGCGCTTCTTTTCTTGAATCAATTCTTGAAACCGTGTTTTGTAATCTGATTGATAGAGGTTACCCGGATCGACTGAAGCGATCTTGGCCCTAAACAATTGCTGTGCGATCTTTTTTGTGACTTCAAAACCCGCATCTTGGTAAATCGCTCCAATGATGGCCTCTAAAGCCGAAGCTGCTAGGCGCGGTTTAAGCTGTCCGCTTGCCATCTTCTCTCCGCGGCCCAGTCTTAGCTGATCGGCTAAACCCACTTCTGCCGAAATCTCAGCAAGAACTGTTTCGTTCACGAGTGAGGCGCGAATTTTTGAGAGGTCTCCCTCTGATAATTGCGGAAACTGAAGAATCAAAAGCTCAGCCAAAACTAAATCAAGAACCGCATCTCCTAAAAACTCCAGGACTTCGTTGTGTCCAATTGATTGCTCTGAGTTTTCGTTATGATAGCTTTTGTGAGTTAAAGCTTTAAGGTAGAGATTGGTATCGCTAAAGCGATAGCCTAATTGCTTCGCAAAGGTCTGTTCTGAGGTCATTTTAGGTCATCCTGGGTTAATCCCAACTTTGTAGTGGGACTTATAACACAGGCGAACTTAGTTGGCCAGAGTTGAAGCAAAAACTGAGCTTGAATCCTGAGCTTGCGGTAAAATCCATTCGCCGATGAGGCCAGCTTCAATGCGAGAGGCGTTGGAGTGATCAAAGCCACGAATTTTTACAAGAACTTCACCCTCAATCTGCCCAAGTGCTTTCGCCGCTTGAGCGGGAGCCTCAACGAGCACGGGCCAGTAGTCACGGCTAAGTCCCTTGCGGGTAGCCGAACCGTCCGTGTTTGAAAGCAAGAGCACCTTTTTGACTTGGCCCATCTGTTCGAGCGCCTTTTGAGTATAACGTTCTAGGCTGAGCTCTCTTAATTTTTTGGCTCGCTCCATGATCACGTGGCGAGGAATTTGTTTATCTGTAAAGCGCGAGGCGTAGGTTCCCGGTCGATCAGAATATGGAAACACATGTATTCGTGTCCACGGAAGACGCTTTAAACGTTCAAAAGTCTCATTAAAAAGCTCTTCTGTTTCGCCTGGAAATCCCACAATCACGTCCATTCCGACAAAGGCATGCGGATAGCGGTTGTGAATTTCAAGAAGGCTTTTTTCAACCTCAAGGGCACTGTACTGGCGCTTCATGGCCTTTAAAATATCGCTTGAGGCACTTTGAATCGACATATGAAAATGCGGGCTCAGCCTGTCGTTTTGATACAAATCAAGAAGTCGCGGAGTCACTTCAACAGGCTCTAAACTTGTCAGGCGAATTCGAGGAACTGTGGTTTTTAATAAGACGGCTTCAAGCAGATCTTCGAGTCTCTGAGTTCCGTCTTCGTAGTCGCCAATATGGACACCCGTTAAGACGATTTCTTTAACTCCTTGGGCTTCGAGTTCGTGTATACGCCCTAGGAGTTTTGCGATTTCAATACTTCGGCTTTTTCCACGCGCAAAAGGAATCACGCAGTAAGTGCAAAATGAATTACAACCATCTTGAATTTTTAAAAAGCTTCGCGTGTGCGCACGCTCCTCGCCGCCACCGGCCTCGAGATCCTCTTTTTTAAAGATGTTCGACTTAAAAACTTTTTGTTTAAGAACACCTTTATAGTAGTCCTGAATGATATTTTCTAAATCACCTTTGTGAGAGTTGGCGATCACGAGATCGGCGCCCGCGAGTGAAGAGAATTTATCGGTGTCTACTTGAGCCGCACAACCTGTGACTACTACGAGCGAAAAAGGATCTTGAATTTTAATTTTTCGAATACGTCTTAGCGCTTCTTTGGTTGCTTCGGCTGTGACCGCGCAAGTATTTAAAACATGAACTTTTGGTTTTTCTGACCAAGACCAGCCTGATTGTGTGAGCCTTTTTTGAAGCAGGCCCGTGTCGTAACTGTTGACCTTACAACCAAAAGTTTGAATCTGATAAGAGATAGGCTCAGTTTTTGAGTCCATTAAATGATCCAGCCGCCACCCACCAGGCGATTTTCGCGGTAAAACACGGCGGCTTGGCCCGGAGTAATGGATCTTTGTGGTTCATCAAACTCAACTTTATAGCCGTCTTGATCTTCAACTAAAGTGCCGCTGGCACCTGGGTGTTGGAAACGAATTTTGATACGAAGTTTTTCGCCTACGGTTTTATCGTCGAGCCAATTAAGGTTTTTAATTCGCATTTCTCGCGCATAAAGATGTTCTTCTTCGCCAAGCCAGACGCTGTTGTCAGTGCCGTCAATCTTGACCACATACAAAGGTTTTGCATGAAAAACGCCAAGACCTTTACGCTGTCCGTAAGTAAAGAGATGAATACCTTTGTGCTCACCTAAGACTTCTCCACTTGGATAACTTTTTAAAAGCCCCGGCTTTAAGAGGTCTTCAGCAACTTGAGATTCGATGAATGCCGAATAGCCTTCTTTGCCGATAAAACAGATTCCGGTTGAATCTTTTTTGCGAGCGACAATGAGGTCTTTTTCTTCGGCGATTCTTCGGACCTCTGGCTTTTTCATTTCGCCAATGGGAAACAAAAGTTTGGGTACGATTTCAGGATCTAAAGTGAATAAGAAGTAAGTTTGATCTTTCCAATCATCAGAACTGGTTACGATTCCAGGGCGCCCGCTCTGTGACATCTCGACCCGAGCATAGTGGCCCGTCGCCAAGTAATCGCAGTTTAGTTCTTTCATTTTTTGAATCAAATGATCAAACTTTAAATACGTATTGCAGTTCACACAAGGAATGGGAGTGCGGCCCATAAGATAGGATTCAACAAAATCGTCAATTACATAAGCTTTAAATTTGGCTTCGCAGTTCATGACATAGAATGGAATTCCTAACCTGTCGGCAACCGCGCGCGCATCATCGACATCGCTTGAAGAGCAACAGGTGCCGTGGCCTTCTTCGATGCTGCACTCAGCTTGCGAATAATCCCAAACTTGCATGGTGATGCCGACAACATCGTAGCCTTGTTCTACAAGTAAAGCTGCCGCAACCGAAGAGTCGACGCCACCGCTCATCGCAACAAGGACGCGTCCTTTGCTTGAAGCCGGAGAGTTTGCAATTACGTTAGACAATGCCATAACCGGTTTTTCCACCTTCTTGAAATGATCTGAGTCTTTCTACTACACTTTTTAATGCTTCAATAAAATCATCGATATGTTTTTGCGTGTTGCCCCAACCCAGACTCACACGAAGGCTTGATTGCGCTTCTTCACGCGAAAGACCCATTGCAAGTAAAACGGGGCTTGGCTCTGGATTACCAGAACTGCACGCAGCACCCGTGCTAACTGCAAAGCCAAGCATATCTAAGTTCATCAGCAGAGTTTCGCCGTCTACGCCCGGAATAAGGGCCGAGGTGGTATTAGGAAGCCTGTTCCCTTGAGCGCCCAAAACTTGTGCTCCCGAGATTTCTTGAAGCAAACGAGTTTCAAAATGCTCACGCAATTTTTGGGTTTTCTCAAGATAGTTTGGAACTAAATTTATCTGTCGAGCCATTTCACCCATTGAAGCAATGGCTAAAACGTTTTCGGTGCCCGCTCGGCGTTGTCGCTCTTGTGCTCCACCAAAAATAAGGTTTTCGAGCTGTAAGCCTTTTTTAACATACAAAAACCCAAGGCCCTTAAGGCTATAAAACTTATGACCTGAAAAACTCGCCATATCAACACCGAGTTCTTTGAGGTCAATCGCACTTTTACCTAAAGCCTGCACCATATCGGAGTGAAACAAGGCGCCTGCCTCATGTGCGAGCTTTGCCATTTCTCGAATGGGAAACACATGACCCGTTTCGTTGTTAGCAAACATCACCGAAACTAAATCGACCTTTTGTTTTAAGACCTCTTTGTAAAACTCAAGATCTAAAGCACCTTCACGGTCGACAGGTATTAAAGTAACTTTAACCCCTTTTGCTCGAAGTGCAGAGAGTGTTTTAAGAACTGAAGGGTGCTCGACTGTGGTGCTTACGAAATGAAGGGGGCGGCCTGTAGACAAACTTAAATTTGAAGTGAGGCTTCCGTAAAGTCCACGTAAAGCGTAATTGTTGGCTTCTGAACCACCGCTCGTAAACACAATTTCAAGCGAGTCACAGTGAAGAGCTTGAGCTAAAGCGCGACGAGATTCGCGAACTAAGGCTTTAGGATTTCGCCCAGCCCAATGAATCGACGAAGCATTGCCCCAACTCCCAAGCCAATCGGGAACTTTTGCCGCCACACTCGCCGATATCGGCGTTGTGGCGTTGTGGTCTAAATAGACGCTTTCGCCTTGAAATAAATACCTAAAGTCTGCGCTCATGCCGCGCGGAGACTATCATAGTTCAAGAAGGCGTCCAAGCGCTAAGGCTTCAGCCTATGGGCTATTAGAAGTTATAACCGAGGCCCATGGTACCGTAGGCGACACCTAGGGCGACTTTTTTACGGGATTCGGGGCTTAGATCTGCAAAGGAGTAGGTTTTTAAACCAAAACCGGCTTCTCCATAAAACTGTTTTCCCCACTGAATCTTGCCGTGAAAATTGACTGAAAAGTTCTGCCCCAATTGCTTATCTGCAGTGAGTGAGATGGGGTAATAAAGAAACTCAGCATCGACCCATTTAGGATAATTAAAAATGGGAATCCAATTGATCATTTTATCTAGGAAGGCTGGCATCGAACGCGCCCAAAACGCGCCCGCTCCGGCCATTTGCACTTCGAAATCTTCAAACACGAGAGACTGCGTATTAAGAATCAAACCAATCGATGGGTCATGGTTCCAAACTCCTGGAGTCAGGCGGTATTTAAGATCAACCGTTGTAACCTGAAATTTAATTAAGGTCTGATCCACTTCTTCCTTTTTGCCACCCATCGATGCAAAGGCTTGAAAATATTTTGCAGCAATTCCCCAACGTTGATACGACAGATAGCGATTCTCCCAACCAAGAAGAGATTCAAACCACCACTGCCCTGCCACTTCACCTAAAAAAACCAATTCAAGTTCGTTAGATAAAACCCCAGTTAATCGTAAACCGATTTCTCGTGGATAGCCGCGGTAAAGCTCGTGATAAGCCTTCCAAGTTTGATCGTCGTCATCAATCATCAAGTAACTTCGGTTGATCTC
>CAZDFM010000158.1:0-6341 GCA_964504465.1 uncultured Pseudobdellovibrionaceae bacterium
GAGATGCGGAAAGACGGCACGAAGATGGGCGTCGGCTCACCTGAGTAGTACTTTCATGTCTCCAGCGCCAAGCCCTTTAATCAAGACAAGCGGAAGGCTTATCAAAATACCGGCACCAAGCCCGAGCATTCCTGCCATAAGTCCAGGGAACCCATTTGCGATCAACTGATAAAGTGCGGCGATTCCGGCCATCGTAAGAATGAGCCAGTTATGCACCTTCCGTGTCTTGAGATCATCGACTACAGAGGCAATTAGTATTGAAGTGGGGATCAATAAAGCCCACATCATTCACCGCCTGGATCTTGCCAGTTAATAGATTGGTTTTGTACTTTGTCATAGAAGCCAATGCCGGTCGCAATATTGCGCTCGACTCTTGCTCCCAATCGTGGGGCGCTCTTTTTAAAAGTTTCAATGGGACCACTGTCGCCTAAAAAAACTCCTAAAAGAATAAATCCCCAAATTGCGAGAAGAAGAACCAATTCTGTTACCATGAATTTCTCCTCCTCCTTGTTGTGTCGATGTCCACATTCGAAATCGACACGGGTTCAACTTCGCCATTCTCAGCTTTCAAAATCGAAAGCTGAGAGGGATGAAGCCTAAAATTACTGAGCGGTAACTTGACCGACAGCACCTTCAAGTTCTTGAAGTTTGTCTTTAACGATACCCATAATTTTGTCTTTAAAAACGAGAGCAAGTGCGACCACGATTACGAGTAATAAAATATACTCCGTAGCACCCTGAGCTGATTCGTCATTCCAAAGTTGCTTTGCTAATTCTTTAATCTTTTTCATAGGATTCCCCCTCTTATGATCATATCGGTACAAGTAGCCGAAAGACTTTATAGCCTTAGGCAAGTTAGTTCCCATATGGGTTAAGTTTTTGTGTATCAATTTGAGAAAGACGGCCAGTGTAAGATACGAAGCAAGCGTCAGAGCGAACGTGAAGAAGACAATTACAAGTCTAGCACCCAAAATTTAAATTACAAAAATTGTTTTAGCTTCGTTTGATTTTTAGACATTAAAACCGAATTCGAGTGTATCAAAATGAGATCGTCAAAAACTTAATCACACGGCATTGTTGCGCAAAACTATATATTATCAGTTCTCGCGGTTTTATCCGGCCTCATTACTCACAACTTTCTCAGAATAGGCCGATAAAAGATTTGATGGAATCCATTTTACAGAGATTCAAATTCAAAACACCCGCACGACTTAAAAGCCAGTCGGGGCAAGGGGTATTGGAATACATTTTAGTTTTAGTTGTGACAGTTGCGATTGTCGTAGGACTTCTTTGGCGATTTAGCGATGCGTTTCGCGCATGGGGTAACAATTATTTTGGAGAGTACCTGGCCTGTTTACTTGAAACCGGAGAGCTCCCAACAATTGGTGGTACAGGTGGAGGAGCAGGAGTTTGTAACCAGTACTTCGAACCTTTTTCGCCAATAGCTGGAAGACCACCTAAACCGGGCACTGGCCAAGGTGGATCAGAAAAAGGTGACAGCTCAAACACAAGTTCGACTCGAAAAAAATCAACCGGTGGCGGTGGTGGCAACGCCGGTCGAGTAAGTGGTGGCGGAACTGGTAGCAATCGGTTTCGTGCAAACAACAACAGCGGAGAAACTGTCAGAGGTGCTGACGGCCGAATTAAACCTGCGAAAGATACCTATACTGGAAGTACCGAAAGTTCTATGCCCGCAGGGATTTACTCAAATCAGAGCGATAACAATCGTACAAAGTTTAGGTCTTATGCTGGCATTACCGGTTTTGCGCCTGAGAAAAATGAAGTTGCTGCACGAGAAGCAAAAATTTCGGTAAAGACCGCTGCCGGCGGGAAAAAAGATCAGCGAAAGATGTTAGTAAAACGTAACCTCGCAAGTGCCAAAGAGCTTGAGACCAACGACGACATGAGTTTTGGAGATTTCTTACGGATCTTAGTGATTGCTGCGATCATCATCGCACTTGTAATTTTCATTGGCGGACAAGCACTTCAGGTTGGCAAATCAATGGATTGAATCAAGGCACAAAGATGCACATTTAGCATCTGCTGCAGTGCATTTGTGAAGTGCACAACTCCGACGAAAACTTTTCAATCCGTTTCTTTGCACTAACCTGAATTATGCAGAACTGGGTCCTTTTAATGTTGAAACAACAAAGGATTAAGGTACATCCTGGTTGTAGCTTGGGAAGGCTAAAAGGGGAATTACAGGGGGGAGCATTATGGGAGATCGTGTAATCACGATCAACCGGATGGGTATATTTTCATTGGCCGAAGCCCAAGGAATACTACCGGTTGTCAGAAGAATCACTCAAGAATTCAGCCAAAAAACTGAACTACTTATTTCGCGTTTAGAATCTATTTCTCCCACACAAACTGAAACCATTAATGATCTTGAAGGCCAAGTGAACGAGTTCATAAAAGCCTGGCACGTAAAGATTAAAAAACTTGGCGCCGTTCCCAAGGGCCTATGGCTTGTGGATTTTGATGCCGGTGATGGTTACTTCTGCTGGAAGTATCCCGAGCCAGACATTGCTTACTGGCACAGCTATCAAGATGGTTTTTCGAAACGAGTCCCACTTGAAGAGCACTTGTCTTTAATCAACACCGAGATGACGGGTGATGATCCGGTCATACAAGTCTAAGAAGCATTCACATTGTTTACATTCCAAGTTATATTAGCTCGTCGTCGGATTATCCGACCTGACAAGCTTGTAACGAGGTTCAGCTATGCGCATTGCAATGGCGCAAATCAATTCAGTTCTTGGGGATTTCAAAAACAATCGATTAAAAATGCAAGAGTACGTGCAACGGGCAGTTGAAAAGCACTGTGACCTCGTAGTTTTTCCTGAATGCAGTTTGATGGGGTATCATCCAGTTGACCTTTTAGAGCGACCCTCAGTCGTTAAAACCCAGCTTAAAGAATTGAGCGTACTCTCTAAAAGCCTTCCAAAAGGAGTGGCTGTCTTAGTTGGTGCGATCACTTTAAATAAAAACAAAAAAGGAAAGCCCTATCGAAACTCAGCCGTACTTTTAATAAAAGGTAAAGCGCCTCAGTTGTTTCATAAACAGCTTCTTCCAACATATGACGTGTTTGATGAAGGACGCCATATTGAGCCTGGGGAAACAAAGAACAATATTTTTAAATTTAAAGGTCAGCGAATTCTAGTTACCATTTGCGAAGACATTTGGGCTTGGCCAAAGGCTTTAACTAAAGGCCGTGCATCTCTGTATTCAGAAAACCCTTTAGCCAAAATGTCTCCTAAATCTGTGGACCTGATAGTTAATTTGAGTGCATCTCCTTTTACTCTTCAGAAAATGAAACTGCGCCAATATGTCTGCACTCAAACAGTAAAACATTTTAAAGCACCCATGATTTATATCAATATGGTGGGAGGCCAAGACGAACTCATTTTTGATGGGGGAAGTATGGCATTTGACGAAAAGGCAAAGCTGCGTGGACAGTGCTTGCGCTTTGAAGAAGATCTCAACGTTTTTGACATAACAAAAAAAATTGCAGGTCCTCGGCAGGTCACGCGCGATTCAATTGATATCTTGAGACAAGCTTTAGTATTAGGGATTCGAGACTTTGTGACAAAAACAGGTCTTAACAAAGTTCATTTTGGCCTTAGTGGAGGAATCGATTCAGCACTAGTTGCGTGTTTAGCGGTAGAGGCTCTTGGGCCTAACAACGTAAAAGCCGTAGCACTACCAGGTCCGTTTAATGCCGATGAAAGTTTGAAGCTTGCCGAAAAGTTAGCAAAAAATCTCGGTATCGAATTTTTGAAAATGGATATCGGAGAAATCTATAAGACGAGTCTAAAAACTTTTTCGAGCGCGGTAAAACATGATGAGTTCAATTTGGTCGATGAAAACTTACAAGCTCGGATTCGAGGCTTATTGTTGATGGCTTTGGCGAATAAAGAAAACTCGCTCTTATTAGCCACCACAAACAAAAGTGAAATGGCAATGGGCTACGGAACACTTTACGGTGATCTTGGAGGAGGGCTCATGCCGCTCGGAGATCTCGTCAAAGGTGAGATCTATGCGATGTCCGAGTTCTATAATCAGAACGAAGAACTGATTCCTTCGCGTATTATCACGCGTCCTCCGTCTGCCGAATTGCGCCCAGGTCAAAAAGATTCAGACTCTCTCCCTCCGTATAATGTCTTAGATAAAGCTGTCGAAAAACTAGTAGAAGGTTTTCGAGAGCCGACCGGAGAAGTCGAAAAGCGTGTGTTAAATGCGATGATGAAATCTGAGTTCAAAAGGTGGCAAGCGGCCCCAATCCTCAAGGTATCAGACCACGCCTTTGGTCGAGGTCGGCGATTTCCGGTCGCGCACAAGGCCTTTTATTAACCAAAGCCCTGATCTCAGAGTCTAAATAGGAGGGAGGGTTTGTATGCTTAGAATATTCTTATATTGTTTTGCGTGTGGACTGATATTTTTTACGGTGGCTTGTTTCGCTAGCGTCGAAAATACAGATCCGAATTTAAATGAACCGGAAGAAATGAGTTACTTTAGCGACGAGCCTGGCAATAGCGCGCTCAACTTTGATCAAGAGTTAATAAAACAAGAAAAGATATTTAAAGAAATCGTCGCAGTTCTAAAAGCGAATGAAACTAAAAAAGATCTAGGAGATTGAGCTGTTTCGGTTGGGGCTCGATTTGAGGGAAAAACACTTCGCCCTTACCTGAAAGCGCAATCAAGTTTTCAAGCGGAGGCATCATCATCGAAGTACCAGAGATCTTCTCGATCATCTTTAAAAACAATCGACCACAATAAGACGCGTCTTCTTCTGCTCTATGGAACTGACCTGCAGGAATATTTAAATGCTGCACGAGAGTTCCAAGTTTGTAATTCGCTAATCCTGGATAAACTTTTTTTGCCATTCCAAAAGTGTCTAAAACAACACCTTTGGGAGCGGGCGATTCAAACTTTTTGATGTCAGCGACTAAAAACTGAAAATCGAAGGCCGCATTGTGAGCGACCATTGGATCGCTTCCACAGAACTCTGCAAAAGATGGAAGAAGTTCCTCAATGAGCGGTTTGCCTTCAAGCATGTCATTAAAGATCCCATTCACCCGCGAAGCTGCTTCAGGAATAGGCATCTTAGGATTGATCAAAGTCGAATAAACAGCCTCGACCTCACCGTTTACAAAACGAACGGCTCCGATTTCAACAATCCGGTCTACTCCCGGAAGAAATCCTGTAGTTTCTAAGTCAAAGGCGATGAATCTCATGACTCTTTTGTATCGACTTACTAAAATCTTTTCAACAATGAAGGACCGAATACGCTTTCTTCCCTCTCAAATAGAAGTTCCTGCGTCGCCGCAAGAGACGGTGCTAGAAGTCGCTCTGCGCCATAAGGTTCCCCTCAACCATTCCTGCGGAGGTATGGGGAGCTGTACCACTTGCCGGGTGTTTATCGATCAAGGCCTTGAGTTGGTCGGTCCACGTAGCGAAGTTGAATCTGAACGTGCAGACGAAAGATTCTTCGCCGATAACGAACGTCTTTCATGTCAGATTCATGCGGTCGGTGGACTCGTCTTGCGAATTCCTTAAGCTCTATCTCTGTCGACAGTCTTTACAGTTCGAAAAGATTTACCTAGATTTTCAAAACGTGACTTGTCGGGAGCTGCCTGAACGACGGCCGTGAACTTGTTTTGGTATGCTTTTTTCATTCGTAGTCAGCATGTTTACAAGCCTACTTAAATTGGTCTGCCTTTGGGGAGTGTTACTCATTCCTTCATTGAGTTTTGGAGAAGTGCCATCAAAATCTGAGTGTCATGATTTTTTAAGTTCACAGACAAAAAACACCGCCGTCCTCATCGACGAACTGGCAAAAGAAGTTGAGATCATTTGGTACCCAAAATCTGCATATTTCTTTGTATCTCACACTGAATTTATCGTCGAGGGTACTCTCTGGAACACGACTCTCGGATACAGTGAACAAAGTTACGCCGAAGTTCCGGCAAGAGCTGCGAGGAGTGGAGGTCGCGGTTATTTGTCTTTTCACATAAAAGTTTCGCCGCAAGAATTGGATAATCTAAAAACTTACCTACAGGCACAAGTTGGTAAACCCAACCTTGGCCAAACCTGTATGAACGGTGCGTGTAAAGCGATCACTGAAAACTCAAAAACTATTATCCCTTCAGCTTTCACACATGTTCCAACTACTGCAGCACTTTATTTGTTCGCAATGAAGAGCCTTGGATATAAACGTGTTTCTAAGATCGAATGGGTAGGTGAGAAGAGAATTTCTAAAATGTTAGGGGTGGCACCACTCTTTGAACTGAACGGAGTATTCTCTGCTTTTAATTTGGTCGTAACGCCCTCGGTACTTT
>CAZDFM010000159.1:0-3465 GCA_964504465.1 uncultured Pseudobdellovibrionaceae bacterium
TTTTAAATCAATAATCAAAAACTCATATATGAGCCAGCTAATCGTCGCATCCACCGCTAGGTCAGCTTTTTCATCCAGTAAAGCATAGGTTGGAGTCGGCCTTTTCAGCTCTTTAGAAAGAAAACGAAGAAAACCATCGCTGTGACAATATTTTTTGAAGCATTGATGTTGACCGTATCTTTGCCGAATTTTTTCAGTGAGCCCTAGAGAATAATCCGAACCCCGCGCTACTTTGCCGTATACTGAACCCAAAACTAAACTCGCAAACAATAAGACCCTTAGTTTGTTCATGGCAGTATAGTTTCTCCGTTCTTACTTAATGTTAGCGGGCTTTAGAGCTGCTGCAAAGTGAATTGAAAATATGGTCCTGCCAGGCTATGTTCGCTCAATTTTGCAAAGGATGTTTTATGATTAAGAATTTTTGGGCTGTCGGCAGAAATTATGCGGATCACGCAAAAGAACTCGGAAACGCTCTCCCTAAAGAGCCACTTTTCTTTTTGAAGTCTGGCAGCTGTATGCAAAAGGGCCCAGAGATCTTACTCACATCAAAGCTCGGTGAAGTTCATCACGAGGTGGAACTGGCTTTAAAACTAGATGAAAAGTTAATTCCGACTCATTTTACTCTTGCGCTCGATCTTACAGATCGCACAGCTCAGAATAAGGCAAAGGCTGAAGGACTCCCCTGGGCCCGAGCCAAATCATTCAAAGGCGCATGTGTATTAGCAGACTGGGTGCCCTTTATCGACTCTCCCGAATTTTACTTACAAGAGATTGAGCTTAAGATTAACGACGAAGTGAGGCAGAAGGCCCCACTTGAACAGATGATCTTTAAACCCAAACAACTCATCGAAGCTCTAACACAATACTTTCCGGTCGAAAACGGCGATGTTTTATTAACTGGAACTCCGAGCGGTGTAGGACCCCTTAAAGCTGACGATCAGGTCGAATGCCGAATCGGAAACGTGCTAAGAGCTTCTTGGCGAGTGAAGGTTCAGTAGAGGGTACTTTCTCTTCTGGTTTTTGAGGCGAAACGAGATGTGCCATCTCAGGAAAAGTTTTTGCGAAGTTGGTTTGCCGGATGAAGTCCATACGCTGAATGTATTCGACGAACTCTGGCATTCGGTTCGACCAGTCTTCTGAATTCATAAAACGAACCATCCCCATCAACCGAGATATTCCGTATTTGTTATTCATGAACTCGGGATCATTTTTAAACCGAAGTTTAAGCTCTTCGCAAAAAGCTGTCATTTTGGCTGTAACTTCAGCTTTAAATTCCGGTGGCAGAATTTTTACATTTAAGTGCGGCGGATGATAGACAAAATGAAAATTGATAAGGCCTGCCCCAAGCGGTGCTTTGTTTATCTTTTTAAAACCTTGATCTAACTTCCAACGAATAAAGTCTGGGATGTAATGAATATTTAGCACCTGAACCGCACAGGCGATCGTGATTTCGACGTTGTCCCCCGTCTTATCAAGTCGATGTAGCTGCTGCACTAATTTGTCCCATTCACTCGGATAACGAATGTAGGAATTCATCTCACCAATGCTATCTAAACTAAAATGAAACCGAACGCGTTCGAAGTGATTCCAAAGTTCAAGTAATCGCTCTGGTATTTCAACTCCGTTAGAATTATATCGCAGCTCAATGTGATGAGCTTCACCGCGTTTAATACATTCCTCGAGCAGGTCGTAATGTTCTTTAATGATTGTGGACTCACCGCCAGCAAAATAGAGCTGCTTCATATGTGGAATCTGATCGTAGAGTTGAGCCCAAAACGCAGGATTGTCTTGGTGCCAATTATATGAAGCACCGTCGACCCGGCCCTTATTGTTCCACTGCATAGTCTCTTTAAGTGCTGGGTTCTCGATGGTGGGGTGAAGTTTGTTCCAGTCAGAAACCCACATAGAGCTGTCATGAGGCGAGCACATAACGCACTTTAAGTTACACTTAGTTCCGAGTCGCAAATCAATATAGTAGAGCTTTGGAGGGATCTGACCGTCGACTTCTGTGTCTTGCAAAATCGTTTTTGCGTCGATTCGGGACCACCAATAGTTTGTCTCCCAATTTCGTTTGCTGCTATGGCCAGCTTCTTCTTCTTTGTAACATTTCAAACAAGAGGCCGGCTTTTCACCATCAAGCATTTGCAGCCGGACATTGCGCATATAATCGTTGTTCCAGCCGTCCAAAAGATCTGTGTGATTTAAATTGGCTGGCTTTCCATTTTGATTTTTTACGATGCCGACTTCACCGCCCCAAAGCTTGTCGTTAGTTTTTCCGACGCTTGAAGCGTTAGCCGTACAGCAAACTCGCATATGACCATTTGGACGCGTCGACAAATGCACCCAAGGCAAAAGGCAAAAGGTGCTGCTAATGTCGGTAGGCTTAAGATCGTCTTTTTTAATTAACTTCTGAATTTTTTCTATTCGAGCGAAGCTTTTGTTTAGCCAGTCAAAGTCATTAATGCGGGCAAAGTGCTCAGGATCATCTTTATAAAGCTCACCAAAACTTTTCCCATGTTGTGCGCCAAGCAAGGCCCAGTCTGCGAAAGGCACATCCAATTGCACTTCGGTCCAAGTCTTCAATCGCGCGATAGACTCATTTGTTTTTTGAGCGCGAATATTTTGACTGGAGAGTTTTGCGCACTCTCTAAAAGCAGAACGCCAAGCTTGCAAGGGGCTCGAATTGAACTCAGTGATCGAGGCCACAGAATTTATGATTTTATATTTTCGAGCGACACTCGTCGTGACGTCCCCACCCTGAGTGGGGTTGGCCGACCAAGTTTTAGGAAAGAGTTTGACCGCGCCATAGCCATATTTCAAACCATTCACCGGGTTTAAGCAGCGCCAGACATGGACGGCTTCAGGATCTAAATCTTGCGGAATTTGATTAAAATCAAAGTCAGGTAAAATGACATTGTCGCCGTCGACGAGATAATACATCGGCGTGCTCGACAATTCACTGCAGGTGCGATGAGCTTCGAGAAGGCCTTTGACTCCGTGAACACGTTTCGCCAATGGAAACCTTAACTTTAAAGCCTCCCAGTTGCGATCAGCATTGGGTTCGTCATAAGAGAGAAAAAAAATGTCGAACATGGTGCTAATATTTCCGCCTACGTCTTCGCCTGAATAGGATCAAGAGAGAGCTCGTTGATGTTAACCCCTTCAGGCTGCCTTAATATCCATTCAATTGTATCCACAATGTAATACGGATTTAGCTTTAACTTGTCAGGATGTTTATCTTCAACCTTAGGCGTCGATATATAACCTGTGGTGAGCAGAGTGCTTCGAATCCGCCCGTTGCCGATAGCAGAATAGGTGAGATTTCTATTGAGTGTTTTAAGAGCAGCCTTTTCGACAGGATAAAGCCAAGCGCCAGGCCGGTGCCCCGTATCTGCGGTGCTGCCAATATGAATCATCTGGCCTTTTTTCGCTTTTGCATCCCAAAGTTACCAAACTTTCGTGGCA
>CAZDFM010000159.1:3475-6300 GCA_964504465.1 uncultured Pseudobdellovibrionaceae bacterium
AGGGCCGAGCAATTTATAAAAACATCGTAATTTAAGCTCTCTTCTGCGACGCGTGACCAAACTTGTGGATCTGTAAGATCGTAGCCTGTTTTACGGCTACAAAAATAGGCCTCGTTCCAGCGCTCTTTAATTGCCTTGGCCAAACCATAGGTTCCATCGCCCGCGACCATCATTTTCATCTTAGCCCCACCCCATCAATACGTAGAGAATGCTACCGTTTGAGCTCTATCAAAAATCTCCTCTGCATTCATCAACTCAGCGCACAAAAACCTGAGGCAAAAGCTTTGAATCTGAATTCAATTAGGGCATTTTAGCCGCATGTCCACGCCCACGCCAAATACCGCAATTTCAAAGTATGATTTTCAAGCCATTCCATTTGAGAAAATCTCTCGCGTAGGACAACGTACGCTCCTCTTTCAAGATTTGTTTTGTGTGAGTTGGCTTTTAGGTCGCTACTGCAATTATAGCTGCTCTTACTGTTGGCCCTATGCGAGTTCAAAGACAAAAGATCACCGCCCGCTTCCGTTAGTGGTTTCAACTATTGACGAAATCAAGCGCCAAGCTCGTGAGCGGGGGTTTAACTCTTTTCATTTTAGTTTTTCGGGCGGAGAGCCTACCTATCATCCGAACTATTTAGAAATTCTTGAGCACTACAGTAAAGACAGCGAAAACTGCAATTATCAAACATTACACATGACCTCAAATTGTAGCCGCCCTTTTGCTTGGTTCGAAGAGTATGCTCGCGTGACGCGAGAACTCCATCGCGTAAGTATCACAGCGTCGTTTCACAAAGAGTTCACCAAACGAGAAGTTTTCAAGAACAAGCTCGTTTTTCTGCAAGAGCGCGACATTCAGATCACGATTAATATGGTCTTACCGCCTCCTAAATTTGAAGAACTCTGGGATGATGCTTTGTTTTTTCATGAACATGGAGTGAATGTTACTCTCAAACCTCAAAGTGATCCGACTGCCTCGTTTGTTGTCGAAGGTTATACGGAGAGCCAACTTGATCGTATGCAAAAAGGTATGCCTCAACGCGACTACACAGGTGCTCGACTCGAACAGCATCAGAAAAAATCTGAAAGACCCAAACGAAAAGTCGCTTTCCCCACAAACTATTTTAAAGATTCAGAGGGCGAGGCTATTCCTCCTGTGATGCAAGTCGAACTCACTGAAGCCGACGGCTCGACTTGGTACATGGATCAGGCCGAACGATTTAATGCCTTCGGTTTTAACAAATTCAAAGGTTGGGAATGTAGCTCTGGTTTTAGAAGCATTATCATTCGTGAACCCGACGGGCATATCAAAAGAAGTTACTCTTGCCATGATGAACCGCTTGGACATATCGAAACAGGTTTTAATTTATTTCCCGCCCCTCGCATTTGCAAAACTCCAAGCTGTGTGAGCAGTGCCGATTCAAAAATTCCCAAGCGTCGACCCGAAACCGCATTGCCCCTTTGGCCAGGGGACCCTGTTTTGACGCGTCAACTGACTGGGCCCGAAACTCATGTATAAATACGCAGATATTCGAAGCGTACACTTAGAGCTAACTACTCATTGCAATGCGAAGTGCCCTATGTGCGCCCGCACGCAAGAAGGCGGCGTTACAAATAAATTATTACCACTGACAGAACTAAATCTCGAACAAATCAAAACTATCTTTCCGCGCGAGTTCATTGAGCAACTTTGGGAAATTTACCTGTGTGGCAATTATGGCGACCCATTGGTTGCCAAACAAACATTAGAAGTTTTTGAATATTTTAAGGCTTGCAATCCAGGTCTTCGAACGAAGATGCATACCAACGGCAGTGCACGCTCTACAGACTGGTGGTCCCGTTTAGCAATGGTGTGCGACGAAGTCTATTTTGGGATCGATGGCCTAAGGGATACAAATCCTCTTTACCGCATTGGAACGTCTTTTGATAAAATTATCGAAAATGCCCGCGCCTATATCGCAGCCGGAGGATATGCAAAATGGCAGTTCATTGTCTTTCAACACAACGAACATCAGGTCGAAGAAGCCAGACAACTGGCGGCCGACTGGGGCTTCAAAGAATTTAATATCAAAAAAACGGGAAGATTTTTTTCGAATACAAAACTCGAAGTAAAACAAGAGAAGCCCGTCTACAATGCTCTTGGGGTCGAAACTCACCGACTTCGTATGCCAGAGAATATAAAATTCCAAAACAAAGCTTTGGCACAAGAACAGGAGCTGATTTCTCGCTACGGAAGTATGCGAAATTATCTAGATTCAACGCAGGTTACCTGCCAATCGGTCAGCACTCGTAGCATTTATGTGACCGCAGAAGGACATGTGTTTCCATGCTGCTGGTTAGCCAACCAAATGTATGTGTGGCACCAAAAACCTCGGTCTGGCGAAGTGTGGAAGTATATCGAGAAGCTCGACCAAAAAGAAGAAAGCCTTTCGGCTCTCAGGTTTTCTATTCAAGAAATACTAGAAGGGCCCTTTTTTACTCAACACATTCCTGAAGCCTGGAATTTGCCGAGTATAGAGAGCGGAAAGTCTTGGGTATGCTCTAAAACCTGCGGCAAAGAATTCAATCAGTTTAAGCAGCAATTTGAACGCAAAGTTTCTACGCTTCAGGTTTAAAATACCGTCTTTTAACGCCTTGCAGACTCTGTCATGTGGGAATCTCAAGATATGTTCAATAAGATGTGACGTCTCGTTGATATTTTCTTACATTTCACTAAACTAAAATACATTCCACCTAGCACCAGGATTGAGCTAAAAGAATAAATGGAATCTTTGAGAACTTTGAAAGTTGGGACCAGCGCGCATGTCATTTATTCTCATAGTCGATGAT
>CAZDFM010000160.1:0-715 GCA_964504465.1 uncultured Pseudobdellovibrionaceae bacterium
CACTGGCTGCCCCCGAAACTCGAACTGTGCAATGAGACTTCTACGGGTGCCTTCAAAAACATCGTCATTCGGAAAAATTCGCCCAGGATTTGAACTTAGATTTCCTTGTCTGTCTAAAATCGTTTCGGCAAGTGGGTTGGGATTATTTTTAGGAACAAAGCCCACCTTATTCGCATCGTACAGAATCGCCATACGAATGTTTCCGCCTGGCTGACCGCCTTCTGCGTGCATGATCGGATCGATGTTCAGTGCCAAATACCTTCGTCCCTCACAGGTCGTATAGCGAATGATTTTATCTAAAGTCACTTTTGCCGATGAGTCGCCTTGAAAATCTTGGCCATTTTCGTCTTGGATTTCGACAAAGTTAATTATGTCGGGACAATTTAAGCTGACTTCTAAAGCTTCCGCCAGTTTTCTGAGTCTTCGATCTTGATAGCCGGCTAAGTTCTGCACGTTAAAAGCTGCCACAAGCAGTTGGTTGTCAGCGGCTTTTAACGAAGAAATCGGACGGTCCACCAACTCTTTGGGGCCTTTGGGGGCATTTCGAGCAAACTCTCTCAATGCAGTTTGGCTTTCTGGAAGCACAAGGTTGTATTCGCCTTCACCAAAAAGATTTTTTTCGTAGACCAGAACACCTTCGAGCGAACCTCGGATTAAATCACCAACATTAAAGATTCTTTCAGAAATTTCAAAGTTCGCGATCTTGCCATCATCT
>CAZDFM010000160.1:725-5108 GCA_964504465.1 uncultured Pseudobdellovibrionaceae bacterium
TCTCGTAGCGTAGCACTCAGGTGACTCATGACGATTTGCATGAGCTCTGGGTTATGGTCGTCCTCTTCTTCATGAATGATGAGCCCGCCACCAGCTGTATCCTGGGGCGACGCCTTGTCTCCGTTAATTTTGACATAGAGATTTAAGTAATCTTTAGGACGTAGATCTTCAAAATCAGTTTGGCCTCCGCGGAAACCCACCACCCTTGGATTCTTGATCTGCACTCGCATTCCTTCAAGACTTTCCCAAAAATCGATGCCGTCAGCTAAATTAAGTTCAGGCTTATTGTTCAAATCACCTCGGTAAGTCGAAATTTTCTTATCTGGAAGAGCACGTCCACCACGCCCCAACACAACCGGTTCTGGAAGCGGAAGGTTTTTCGCCAAAATTTTTGCGGAAGTAATTTCACGCAGAGTGGTGTTGCCCAAGTCCGAAGTCGTCATATCTTCGTAAACGGTTCCCGTAACCTCAAGATAGTCTCCAATATCAAAACGCTGAGCTTCGTTTCTAAAATGAAGTTTTAATCCTTCTGACGTTCTGACGTCCCGGTCCGGATTGACACTCTGGATATAAACGTCAAGTCCACCGGGATACCATTGGGCTGAGGCCGAAGCAGTGACGACACCTCTGACACGTACCGATTTTCCATAAACCGGAGACCGATGAGAAGGACCCTGAATCGCGGAAATATCTAAATACCCCGCATCACCCAAAGTTCCTTTGGTCACTTTTGCGCGAATTTCGCGAAGCGCCGGATAGTATTTGTGTTCGCTCAAATATTCTTTAAGTGCAGCTTGTGCAGAAACAATTTTGCCCGTGTCATTGAAGCTAAAATTTAGGCCATTGCGGTATTTGTAACCAGGAAAGGCTCCCGTAAAAAAGAAAGTTTCGCTAATCGCCACTTTATAGACATGATCGTCAATCAGCGGCTGATTGTAAGCGCGACTCGCGTATTGGAACTGAGGAACCCCACCCACAAAGTGAATGTGATACTCAAAGCCCGCAACTTCGAGTTCTAAACCGTAAAGTTCTTTTGAGCGATTAAAAACAAATTTCTTAATCTCGGAACCTCTCATGGTTCCCAATTTGAACTGATCTTGATCGTTGTTGAGCGGAAACAACTCCGTGATTTTATTCGCCCCAAATGCGTCGAGAGAATAATCATGTTTCATTACACCAAAAGAATTGGCGCTAATTAAGGGGCGCGGATACAAAACGATATCCAAATCATAGTGGTCTTTGATTGCGGTTGCCATCAAGTTACCAGCTGTACTCGACTCACTCGAATTGACATCGGCTTCAATTAAAATATCGCCCTGCTCAAGACGATATTCTTTATCGCTACAGGCAATGAGGCCTAAAAAACAGAAGCTTACGAATACAAGCGTCAAGCTTCGCTTCATGGGGTGGCCTCAGTAATTGAAGGAGCAGGACTTAGTTTTTCGGTGTCCACCGCAGAACCTTCTCCTAAGAAATCTAGATATAAGATTTCCCAAATTCGGGCTCCATCGCCTCCTGGATCCGTAAACTTAAACGCAAAGACAACATCTTGGTCACGATAAGGAGCCATGTCGATTGTCGTCACGAGATCCGTAAAATCTGAACTCGTCACCGTGGGCTCTTTGCGAAGTGTATCCGTCCACGTCGCAAGTGCTGGATCCCCACCTTTATAATCTGCAGAGACAAGGACTCGCCAATTCGACCACATCGGGCTCTTTACAGTCTCGCCGATTTGGAGGATCAATCGCTCTTGATCACGAATTTTAAAGATCGGTGTAAAAAGCCAGCTCTCCGAAGGAAATTCTTGTGAGCCTGCTTTAAGGAAAGTCTTTCCGCCACCTGTGCCAGGCGTCCACTGCCCGCCGACAGGAATATAAGTCAGCTGCTGAAATGGAGTGAGGCTGTCTCTTTTTGCATCGATGCGAAGTAAACTTGGGTCCGCACCCGCTGATACTTCGACTTCACCCAGGTCTCCTTGACCAATCAATTCAAACTTTTTGATCTGCCAAGTGGGATAATGTCGTCCATTGCGGTTTGAATCTAGATTCAAACGGAACGCGAGCGTTACTTTTTGCCCTTCAAAACCACTTAAATCTATAAGAGGGCTCTCGACATAATGGAAATCGTAGCTATTCGGGTAAGTTTTAAAATCCAGAGTGTGCCAGACGATAGACGGATCTTTAGGATCATCTCCCGGCTTATAATTTGTTGAAGCTAACAAAAGAAACGACTCTTTTAAAATCGTCGCGCGGTCAAAAACGTCGGGGACCTTATTGTTACGGTCTAAAAGAATCGTATGGTTCACTAGAACACCAGGGTCTCTCACTCGCGAAAGATCAAACGTCGGAGATACAAGCCAAGAGTCGTTACCGTAACCCTTAGCTTTGACATAACTTTCGTCTAAGCCCCATGCCGCTTCCCAAGAGGTGGCAGAAGGAAGGCTCGCAAAAGGCGCGACTCCTCCACTAAAGCGATACGAAAATAGAGCCCATCCGAAATTTTCCAGTTTGATACCATGGGCAAGTGCCGTTTTATTTGCAACGGAATACACCTTACCTAAGAACGCATTAATCTGAGCATTGTCTCGGCTGAGTACCTGGATTTCATCGAATTCCTTGAGTGCAATTTTTAATCGCTGATAAGCCGCTTCACTGTCTGGATGTTGCTGTAGATACAAACATGTCACTTTAATTTCATACAGCAAATCTTCGATCTTTGTTTTGTCTCGAGTCGAACTCGATTTAAAAAGATTTCCTCGGTTCATCGACTCTTGAATTTCAGTCGCTTCATTTGCGAGCTCGCTGAACTCGCCTCCGGAAGGTTCTTTTGGATTGCTACAAGCTGCGAGCGCAAAGATCGCACTCACAAATAGGCTAATTAATGTAAGTTTTGAAATCTTCCCCAGATTTAATCCTACGACTTTCCCCATGAATCCCCCTATGAACTACGGTCTAAATACGCGACTTGGTCCAAAACTATAAGAAACGGTTAGCTTTAAAATCGCGTCTTCACGACGGAAACTACTTAAAATTCTATCTTGTCTTACATCCGAGCTATTAGTGAACACCGCGTTTCGAGCATAAAGAAACTCAACGTTCGGATTCACTAAAAACGAACCACTGTAGAAATACGCTCCCACACCGAAACGCTCTAAACCGCCATGCGATTTCGAATCGTCAGCCGTCCGGAGCATGTGCGCGGATTCTCTGTCTCTAAAAATGTAATACGGATCTTGGTGTTTATAACTGATATAAGGAACAAAAGTGTCGGTTTCATAACCGATTCTTAAACCGTAAGCGTAATCTTGTTTGCCGAGCCAGTCTTGAAGTTTCCCTCTGTAATCTGCATATATCGGTTGAAAAGGAGTAATCTGATCAAACCACTCTCCGGTTTGATCCAGATTATATGCGCGCTTTCCCGCTTTCGAATAAGCGACCTCAGGCTCAACTAAAAGCTTACCCAATCTTGCAATCGCATAAACAGAAGCGGCGGCTTCATATAATGAACCCGTCTCTTCTGACTCTGTATGACCTACGTATTTAGCTTCAAATCTAAAATCAGGATTACGGTAAAGGATCCCAGCCTTATATCCTAGATCTTCTCTGCGCTCCCAACGATCTGCCGCAGGCGAAGTGGGAAGAGTAAAGTTTGAATTTGAAGGATAGAGATAAGAAACCGCTCCCCCACCCACATAAACTCTTAAACCCGTGCTACCCACTCGAGCTTCGCCAGGATCACTCGGTTGATTCGGATCGGTTTGTTCCGCAGTTGCTCGGCCACCTATGTTGTAGCCAAGTTCAATTCCTGGAATAGTTTTTTCACCAATGCGTTCGTCTGCAACTTGCAAATCGTTTACGCTGCTCGGAGCACCTTCTACGAAGTACACCTTATTGACATCAGGAGTTTTAAATTCACTTCCCACCTCCCCATCGAAGTTGAAAGGGAAGAAAGTAAAGTAAGCTCCACCCCAGTCGTAAGTGATGTGAGTTAATTCTGAATCTAAATCTAGACCAACTGAAGTTTCGCCATTTCGGTCTTTCCCGGTCGTGTCGTCGCCGCGAATTTCGGCGTCTAACTGTAGGTCCCAACCGGCGACTTTGTGCCCCGCTAGGAACTCAAATTTCGAAGTCTTATTTGCGCCCCGGTTTTCAGCTGGATCAGTTTCAAAACGAATCCGACCGAAAGTGTTCGGATTAAACTGATAGCGAAGTGCCATGTCGATTTCGACCGCATCTCCAAGTTCAGTTTTTTTAGATCGGCTGTAGACGTAATCTTGATAGTTTAAATATTCGATAAAAAAACCGGTCTTATCACCCACATCACCCGACTTTAAAACAGGGTCTTGTTCGATGTCGGCATGTGCAGTTGAAAAATTAATAAGGA
>CAZDFM010000160.1:5118-6291 GCA_964504465.1 uncultured Pseudobdellovibrionaceae bacterium
AGGAGCAAAAGTGCTATGAGCACACTTGATGTTTTCATTCGATTCCCTGTTCTTTTCTATGATCTTTGATGTCTGTTAACCTGATGTCTGTACCTTATTGAAAAGATTTCCCCATGAAGGAAGTAGGCCAGATTACAAGGCCTGTCAATCTAGCCTGTTATGCATTGTTTTGCTGTAAAGCGCTATAGCAGCTAACTTCCGGGAATCTTTGGATTTTAAAATGCCGATCGGATTGTTAGGTTTGTGTTTAACTGAGCCCAAAATTGTGGATTGCTAAAAATTCCAGCGCTCCAGGTCTTCCCAAGAGTTATCGAGTAACCCGTTGTTGAAAAACTGAACAAGAGCTCTAAGTTCGGTCACGACGGCTTCGACTTCTTCATCGGGAGCTTGTGCCTTACGGTCCATAAAAGGTGTGCCCTTCCAATAGCCTTTGTCTAAGACTTTTCCCGCAAAGTTCGTTTGTACAAAAATGCCATTCGTTAGTAGCCAGTATCCCAAACTGTTGTAATTGAGCACGCGTCCACGCGACTCTAAATTAAACAGCGATCTTCCAAAACGTAAAAACCTCGGATCGTCCACCCCCAATAAATCCAGAATGCTCGGAGTAATATCAGCCTGTTGCACAAACTCTTGAGTTTTGGCCGGAGGCAAAGGTGCTCCTCCCGAATGAACAACAAGAGGAACGCGAAAAACTCCGGTCGTATTACTAAAACGTTTGTCTTCGCTTTTAGAGGTGTGGTCCCCAGTTAAGAAGAAAACTGTTTTTTTGTACCAGTCTTTGGCTTTTGCTTTCTCAAAAAACTTTCGAACCATGAGATCGGTATAAGCCAAACTCTCGTGGATCTCCATTTTGCCCTGCGGAAGTTTGCCCTTCCACTCATCAGGTATACGGTAAGGATGATGCGAACTCAGAGTAAAGATGACCGCAACAAAAGGCCCGTCGAGTTTGTCAATTTCGTCTAAAGCGAAATCTAAAAACGGCCCATCATAAACTCCCCAATGCCCATCGGACTTTGAAGCGTCTGGAAATTCATTGTTACCATAGAACTTTTCAAAACCCGAGCGCCCGGCAAAGCTGTCGATGTACATCGAGCCATTCTGAGCCCCATGAAAAAATAAAGTTTTATATCCCTGTTCTTTTAACGTATGAGCCAAACACCGCAAATTATGACT
>CAZDFM010000161.1:0-6287 GCA_964504465.1 uncultured Pseudobdellovibrionaceae bacterium
CTTTTTGCACACTTGAGTTCACCCAGATCCCATCGAGGGATATTTGTGCTGGATCAAGACGTAGATAGAGTCCTTGCGTGAAATATGGGAAGCCTTGGTAAGCTGCCTTTTCGGAATAATCAGTTAGAGTCTGGCTTTTTTGTGCTTCGATTTTCTCTAGAAGACCAGGATAATAACAAAGAGGCACAGGGATCATAATGGACTCAAATGCGTGCGAATAAAATTTATCACGTTGGCTTTCACTGACAGGCTCATCTCGGTCTTCAGAGTATCTAAAGTAAAAATCTGCACTCTTCCAGGCATTTTCATCAGAATTGAGCTTTTCGAGAAGCGTCGGAATGTCTTGGCGAATTGCAGGAACCGTTCTTACTAAATCTTCATTCGACTTGGAGTTCACGTTACGAATACAGCTCGTTGCGGGAGCAAGTTGAGAAAGACCTTCAGTGCATAAAATGTTGGTCGCAAAAACTGTATTAAGAATATCTTTTTTGAGATTCTTTCCACGATATATAGGATTGAGAGTCTTGATCATTGAATCAAGATTTTCGTCGACAACTCCGGCATGGAGAATCGCGGTCACTCGGTTTTTAGAGTCTAAAACAGGCCCACCCGAATTTCCACTTACAGCGCGACAGCCGCGCATCGTAAAAACTTCTGCCATCGGATGATAGAAGTTTACATCATAGAAATGCCCATTTCGTTGTTCGCAACCCGTGACTCGGTCTAATACATACCTAGTTTCTGATGAATGTTCTGAATTACCGCGCAAATAATGATTTACAACGGTTGCATGCATTTTTTGACCTTGTTTATAGCCTTCGCGGTTGAGTTTTTTAACCGGCAGGTTGATGGGCTGGTCCAATTTTAAGTAAGCGTAATCGCGAACATTAAAAGTTTTGTCCGAATTTACTGCGGCTCTTGGGTCTGTTCTAAGCACAGACCGAACCTTCACCGTGACAGAAGCGCGCGTAGAAGTTGCGACTGTCTTAAAGTAGATCTCTTCATAAGCCAAACTCGAAGTCGCAAAATACTGCTTCAATGTAGGTAAACAGTGGTTGTTCGTTCCAATAGTATCGGGAGCCACTAAAAAGGCAGTACAGCGGTGCATAGTGCGATAATAACCGTCGCTGCTAAAGTGAACTAAAATCCCAACGGACCCGTCACAGTTCTTTTCAGTTCCGCAGCTGAGCGAGACGTTCTCAATAGTGAGCCCATCGGCCCCAATGGGGTTCGGTTGATATTTTTCTTCTGAGTCACAGCCGGTGAGTGCGCTCGCTGACATAGCAAGAAATAAAAGAAAGCTCGCGCTTTTTAACAACTTCAACATTCAACCTCCAGGGTAGGGGAGGTCTGAGCAGAAACGGTGCCGCCTCACCTCCAATAAACACAGGGCTTATAGTTGAAATCAAAATCTGTTCGTTTAGTGATTAGCCAAGACTGCAAATGTTACAAGCGCCTAAGATTAAAGCGACAGCCTGGTTTAGAGATGAGTAATTAAATAGAGGGATGCACAATTTTAAATTCGGGGGCGAATCTATGAAATCTCTATTTGTATCGGTTTTCGTATTAGCACTGATGACGACATTTTCAGCAACTGCTGAAGTGACAAGCTTTAAGCTTGATCAAAATGATGGTGTGAGTTTTGTAAATAGCTTTAAGGGCCTTTACAAAGAGAAGTCCTACCTTGACCCTCGAAGCTCGGTGGTCGCCCATATCGAGTACTCTTATCAATCAGAAAACGATGCCTTTAGTTTTTTCTGTGCGAAGTCTGTAAGTTCAGGCCGCGAGAGTAAGACGAGCTGTGAACTTTCTTTTGATGTTTCTAAATCGAGCCCTGAACTCGAAGTCTATATAAGTAAACTTGGCGCCTATACGGTTAGGTTCAATTCACCAGACGCCGTCTCTCAACTTAATATCAACCAAACGAAGCAAAGCTTTGAATCTTCTCAAAAAGTCAGAGTGCAGCTTTTTCAATGGGGTGCCGTTAATACGCCTCGTTCAAGCCTCGCCTGTAAAGCCGCAAACAATTTAAGCCAGTCCTGTACCCTTATTGCCTTCCCTTAGCTGTGGCTAGGGCCTTGCAATTCAATGCGCATTCAGTTGCCATTGGGGCCTAAAGGGATGTCATGAAAAAGTTTGTTGTCTTTATACTTCTTGCTGCCGTGATTTTAAGCCTACTTCCTCATGCTCGGGCTAACACCCCGCAGTTCGGTCAAATTATGTCCGAATATTTTCTTAAGGCGCGCATTTCAGAAGAAGTTTTAACTAACTTTGGTTTCGAAAAAGCAAAAAAATGTTCGCTTACTCGGCGTGTGATTGAATTTCACAATATCTTTTCTGAAGGCGACGTCGTTCCTCAGTATTTCGCGAAACGTGCTCATTATTTTGAAAATCTCATTAAGATGGAACTTATGATTTCGGGTTCAGTAAGCCAACAGGCCATTGATCAAGCCGCCGAAGATGCTTTTAAAGTTAACGGAATGGTTTTAAGCCCTAACAACATCGAAGAATTTAGACAATTGAGTGAGCTACAGAATGCTCCTCGTGGTCCTGTAGCATTAGTTGATACAAACCTTGATCGTTCTCAATATATTACCAATGTTCCTTCAGCCTACTTTGCTCACCAAATAAATTCTTTGCTTTTTGGTACGAAAACTCCAAGTAAGAGACTCTTATCTTTGCCTGGCCGCGAGCTTTGCGAAGTGATGCTTCGAAACAATCTTGAACAGGACTCACTTGAAATAGACATCAATGGTTCAGTTTTGAAGTTTGGAATGACAGCGTCTGAAGAAATTAAGCATTCAATCGAAGGTTTGCTTGTGACGGCTTTATTTAAGGCAACTGGTACTAAATTCTTTGTCAAAAAACATCTCGCAGGCAGAATCCCGGTCGCGACTTTTGGAATAATTCAGAAGGACGGAAGCACACTTAAATCTTGCACAGTTCGCCTGTAAACTTCGATTCATTTTAAGTCGGCTGCAGTTAAAGCCGCCGGCTTAAGCCTGCAACACTCACGCAAGATTCTATTTTTGAAACACTCTTTGTCCCCAATGTGAAGAAATCCCCAGAATTTTCTATAGCACCAAAGGCTAAGTACCGATTTTATCTTAGAGCCTTAGCGGGCGTCGAGGTGGAACGTGAGTGGTCAAAATGAGACGGCAAAGCGCCGTCATGTACTGTTAGTTGATGACGAAGAGGGCATCCGTCATCTCTTAGAAAAGCGATTCTTAGCCATGGGTTGGCAAGTCGATATTGCCGGAACCGGTCTTCATGCCCTAACCAAAATCAATTCTGGCAAAAGCTTCGATCTCATTCTCTGCGATTATCAAATGCCTGCCATGTCTGGTTTACGATTCATTGAAATGATCCGCGAACAAGGCAACACTACTCCGATTATTATGATCACGGGCCACCCCGAATCGGCTTGGCTAAAGCGGGCTGGGCGTTTGAGCTTAGCCGGTGTTTTACTAAAACCATTTAGTCATGCCGATCTCGTCGAAAAAATCAAAGCAGTCATAGGCGACGACGCCGTGATCGAGGACGCTGCTATTTAACACTCATTACTTTATTAAGAGGCCACCTCCTGAACGCAACAGATTTTAAGCAGCAATTTGGCCTTATTCCTACTCCGCTTGTGGTATTTGCCCGCGACAGTTTGCGCGTCGAGTGGGCTAATGAGGCCGCAATCCATTTGGTGAGTGGG
The DNA here is from genome assembly GCA_964504465.1 of uncultured Pseudobdellovibrionaceae bacterium. Classification (GTDB taxonomy): domain Bacteria; phylum Bdellovibrionota; class Bdellovibrionia; order Bdellovibrionales; family UBA1609; genus CAZDFM01. The sequence continues at coordinate 3,704 of CAZDFM010000161.1, forward strand.
TCAGAGAATCTGATAGGCGGTTTAGAGAATTCTCTCGGCGGCTCAGAAAACAATCTAGTTGGAGCGAGTTTAGACTCGCTCTTTCAATTTAAATCCTGTGAACACTTAAAGCGGCAGTTTCTCTCTTCGTCAAATAGTCGTGATTTTTCTGAACTGCACGAGAACCAACTGGTTCTGCAACATAATCTTTCTAACTGTGTTTTTTCTTATCGTCTGACTTTATATTCTCAAGGGGATGCGGACTTTGTTCTGATGTGGATTACTGAATCACCGCACAGTATGCTTGAACTCAGCAATCAAGCTCAGCAAAAAGAGTTAATTCATTTAAGCCGACTCGCAGACGTGGGAAGGCTCTCGGCGGGAATCGCTCACGAACTCAACAACCCCTTGATGTTGATTCAAGGTTACACAGAAAACATCGGCTTTCTTATGGAGAGCGACAAACTCTCAACTGAAGATATGACCTACTCGGTCAGGCAGATCTTAAAGTCGATTTCGCGCATGTCTAAAATATTATCTGGAATCAAACGCTTTGTACGTAATGACGAATTTAATATGGTCCGTGCAGACCTTAACGAAATTATTCCCGACGCTTGTCAGCTCTTTCGCTCTCGTATGAGCAGTATCGAGGCCGAACTCGAAGTAGAATTGGACGTGCCCCGAATAGTCAAGTGCGACCCCGGCCAGATCGAGCAGATCATCATGAACATTATGAACAACGCTTTTCACGCACTACAAGAAATTCCTGAAAACAGAAAAGTAAAAATCAGTTTTATTGAAACCAATGAAACTTTAACTTTAAAGATCTGGAATAACGGCCCCGAAGTTCCGGTTGAGTTCCGCGAAAAAATTATGAGCCCATTTTTCACCACCAAAAAAGTGGGCGAGGGAACAGGCCTCGGGTTATCTGTTTCATATGGAATCATGAAATCTCACAACGGTGATTTGCGATTTGAAAGCTCCGAAGAAAACGGAACCTGTTTTTATTTGGATTTCCCTAAACTCAAAGACGACACGGCATTATTGGCCGATCAAGGCAAAGTTCTGGTCGCAGATTCTGAAGCTTCTTTTACTTGGATGTTTTCAAACAAGCTGAGGCTTTACGGTTTCGAAGTCTTAATTGCCGAAAGCGGCGCCGAGGTCCTTAATATGGTCGAAACCAACCCCGATCTGTTGGGTCTTTTCATAGACAGCCGTCTCCCAGATATAAGCGGCCTAGAGCTCACAAAAACCTTAAGAAAGATCCACGGCTCAAAACACCAAATCTTCATAGTCTCCAGTCACCCCATGAGCTTCAAAGAAGAACTCGCCATAAAACGCACCGGCATAGACGACCTCCTAGAAAAACCCATCCCAACCGAAAAACTCTCCTCAATCTCCCGCACCATCATCGAACACAAAGGCACCACAAGAAGCCGGGGACGGTAAACCGTTCAGCATCTCGTCTGGGCAGTTCACTCTGTCAGTTTTTGGCTCAAATTTCGTCTTATCAATCTTTCGCTCTGCATATCGGCTGGTTGCAAAGCTAAAAATCAACTCCGACGTCGGAGTAGCGTGCGCTAAGTTCCTCGCATACAACCTCGCACAGGTTCAGCTCCGACGTCGGAGTGATTCTGCAACCTTCAAAATATTTTTCTAAATTTTAGCTTGACGTATTTTTTGAGCGCATATCGTTGGCGCTGCCGTGTTGCTACTGCAAATATATTTTTTAAATTGGCTCGCAATCACTGCAATTCACCACAACGCTAATACTGCCTTTGACGGGGTGTGATCGGCTATTCTCCCTCTCGTAGAATTAGAGTTTTTAAATTCGTGGTAAGTTGTTTTTAATTCTGGAGGTCGTGATGAATTTGAAAAAGATTAAGGACAGTGACCTACTTTCTGCAATAAAAAGTTTGGTTCAAAATGAACGGGATGTGCTGACAAAGGTTTTGCATCATTTGCTTGAGGTGGATCGGCGAAAATTATTTTCTGAGTTGGGTTATCCGAATCTCTTTGAATATGCAGTTAAGGAACTTAAATATAGCGAAGGGCAAGCGGGGCGGCGAATTCAGGCAATGCGGCTGTTACGTGAGCTGCCTCAACTCGAAGAAAAAATTCAATCGGGATCACTTTCTTTGAGCAATCTTTCACAGGCGCAGTCGGTTTTCAGAGAGTCAGATAAATCGGCAATTAAATCAGCGTTAGAATCTCACTCGAGTTCGGCTGCGGCATTGTCGGTCTCAGATAAAATGGCAGTTCTAGAAAAAATCGAAAATAAATCGGCGCGTGAAGCGCAAAAGATCCTCTTAGACTTTCAAGCACCGATTGCGCCAAAAGAACGACAACGGTTGATTTCAAAAACTCAAACCGAAGTGAGTTTTGTGCTAGACGAAAAGCTGCAGTCCAATATCGACGACATCAGAGCCTTGCTCGGACTAAAAGGACTCAACATGTCCTTCGCTGATCTAACTTTGGCCATGAGTGAACTGAGCCTGACGCAACTCAAACAGAATAAATTTGGCAAAAAAAGAGGCGCGCCTGAAAATTACCAAAACCAAAACCAAAACCAAAACCAAAACCAAAACCAAAACCAAAACCAAAA